>JBBIIW010000472.1:0-2812 GCA_037446305.1 Candidatus Rokuibacteriota bacterium | reverse complement strand
GGCGGAAGGTCATGCGGCCCCGCCCGGGCTCGCGCACGGCGATCCGGGCCAGATCGCTGTCGCACAGCCGCCGCGCGCCGTCCACGACCGCCGCCAGCACGGCGTCGAGGTCCAGCGAGGCGTTGATGGTGCGGGCCAGGTCGGCCAGCACCGCGGCCTCCGAGGCCAGCTGCTCGGCCTCCCGCCGCCCGCGCTCGGCCTCGCCGTGCAGCCGCGCGTTGTCGAGGGCCAGGGCGGCCTGGTCGGCCAGGGCCTGGGCGAGGGCCACCTCGTGGTCGGCGAAGCGGCGGCGCTTGTCGTCGGTCAGCACCAGGACGCCCACGAGCCGCCGGCGGGCCTGCAGCGGCACGGCCAGGACCGCCACGTGACCGATGGTGGTGAGATGCCGGCGCAGGGCCGGGTCGTACACCGCGTCGGGCTCCTCGCTGAGATCGGAGGACCAGACGGGGCAGCCCTCGGCGAGCGCCCTGGCGGCCATCCCCACGCCCGCCGGCAGCACCTGCGGCGGGGCCGCCTCCGGCGGCACCCCGCCCCAGGCGACGGCCAGCAGCGAGCCGTCGGGCTGGAGCAGGCGCAGCCCCGCCGAGCGGACGTCACACAGGGCCAGCGCGCTCTCCACGACCCGCTCGCCGACGGCCGAGATGGCCAGCGACTCGGTGAAGGTGCGGTTCAGCCGCGCCAGCTCCTCCGCCTCCCGGCGGCGCCGCTCGGTCTCGGCGTACAGCCGGGCGTTCTCGAGCATGGTGGCGGCCTGGTCGGCCAGGGCCTGGGTCAGCGCGAGGTCGGCGTCGTCGAACCGCCGCCCGGCGCCGTCCCCCACGACGAGGGCGCCGATGACGCGACCGTGCGCGATCAGCGGGACGGCCAGGACGGCGCGGACGCCGGCCTCCTCGATGCGGCGCCGGGCCTCCTCCGGCAGCGGGATGCGCGGGTCCTGCAGGACGTCCGCGCTCACGACCGGGCGGCGCTCGCGCACGGCCAGGCCGGTCGCCCCGGTGCCCCAGGAGAAGACCATGCCGGTCAGCGGCGAGGCCGCCGCCCCGGCGGCGGCGATGGACTCCAGGTCGCCGGAGTCCGGCTGCAGCCGGTAGACGCTCGCGACCTGCACCGCGAGCAGGTCGCAGAGGCTGGCGACGATCCGGCGGGCCACCACGTCGGGATCGAGCGTGGAGGACAGCGCGCGCTCGATGTCGGCCAGGGCCGCCATGCGCGCGGCCTGCCGGCTCGCCTCCCGGTACAGGCGCGCGTGCTCGAGCACGATGGCCGCCTGGCCGGCGAACGTCTCGGCCAGCTCCTGGTCGCGCGCGGTGAACGGGCGGCGGGCGCGGAAGGCGAAGACCCCGATGGTCCGGTCGGCCACGCGGATGGGCACGCCCAGGTAGTGCGTGTAGCCGAGCGCCACCTCGCTCGCCCGGTGCTCGGGGATCATGTCCGGCACGCTGCCGGCCGGCGTCATGACCGTGCGCCCCTCGATCACCACCTTGCCGCTGAAGCTCTCGCCGATCCGGATGCGCGGGCGGGCCATGGTCTCCCGCGCGGTGCCGGCCAGGCCGGCCAGGACCAGCTCCTCCCCCTCGACCAGCCGGAACCCCGCGTTGTCCAGCCCCAGCAGGCGCGCCGCCTCCTCGGCGATCGTCGTCAACAGGGTGTCCGTGGACTCGGCGCCGATGCGCTTGTTGATCTCCAGCAGGACCGCCAGCTGGTCGCGCCGGGTCCTCTCCTCGGCGAACAGCCGGGCGTTGTCGATGGCGATGGCCGCGTGGTTGGCCAGCGACTGCAGCAGCTCCAGCTCGTCGGCGGTGTAGGCGTGCCGCTCGGTGGTGCCGACCATGAGGGCCCCCAGCACCCGCTCCCCGACCACGACCGGGACCCCGGCCGCCGACACCAGCCCCTCCGAGCGCACCCACTCGATGTTGCGCACGCGCTCGTCGCTGCCGACGTCGAGCACGGTCATGGGCTTGCGCGCGGCCACGACGCGGCCCACGATGCCGTCGCCGACCGCCATCCGGGTGAGGCCGGGAACCGCCGAGGTCTTCCCGGCGCTGGCCCGCAGTGCCAGGGACTCGCCGCTGTCGTCGAGCAGCCAGAGCCGGGCCACGCCGGCGCCCAGGATCCACACCGCCGCGTCCACCACCCGCTGCAGCACGTCCCCGAGGGCCAGGGTGGCGGTGAGCGACTGGGCCAGGGCGGTGAGGCTCTCCAGCCGGCGTCCCCGCGCCTCCGTCTCGGCCCGCAGCGTGGCCTGCGCGATCCCGGCCCCCAGCAGGAGCGCGATGGCGTCGAGCAGCCGCTGATCCCCGTCAGCCGGCACCCGGTCCTCGGCCGCCAGCAGCACCAGCACGCCCCAGGGGCGGCCGTCGCTGGCGATCGGCACCGCCACCCGCACGCCGTAGCCGCCGAGCTGTCGCCGCTCCTCGCTGCCCGCCGGCCCGGTCAGGCGCGTGACCGCGATCTCGCCGTTGCGGACCACCTCGCGGAACGGCGGGGTGTCGGCCGGACGGCTCGCCAGCAGCTCGCTCGCGTCGGGACGCACACCCCGCTGGGCCACCACCTGCAGGCGCCGGGCCGGGGGATCGAGCCGGTAGATGAGGGCGGCGTCCGCGCCGGTGAGCGTCCGCGCCACGTCCAGGGCCTGGGCCAGCCCGACGGCGACGTCGGGGGCTCGCGGCACGAGCCGTCCCAGCTCGGCCAGGGCGATCCGCTCGCGACGGCGGCGGTCCATCCGCTCCGCCCGTTGCAGCGCGGCGGGCTTCCGGGCGGGCCGGGCCACGGCCCAGATGACGCCGACGGCGGCCAGGACCCACGAGAGCAC
>JBBIIW010000471.1:0-2820 GCA_037446305.1 Candidatus Rokuibacteriota bacterium | reverse complement strand
TCGCCGTGGCCCTGGCCGTGCTGGTCCTCGGCGAGCGCCCGGGCTGGGGGCTGCTGGCCGGCGCGGTGGCCATCGTGGCCGGAGCCGTGCTGCTCTCGTACCGGCCGCAGGGGGAGCGCTCCTGGCGGCGCCGCGACCTGATCTTCCCCCTGCTGGCCGCGCTGAGCTTCGCCCTCCGGGACAACATCAGCCGCTGGGGGCTGCAGCGCTTCCCCGACGCGCTGGCCGCGGCGGCGGCCGCCGCCTCGACCTCGGTCGTGCTCATGTGGATGGTCCTGGCCCTGCGGCCCGGCGGCGGCCTGGCCGTCGGCCGGCGCGGCCTGGGCTACCTGGCGCTGGCCGGCGTGGCCGAGGGGCTGGCCTACCTGGGCATGTGGCGGGCGCTGGCCCTCGCCGACGTCTCCGTCGTGTCGCCGCTGGTCAGCGCCTACCCGATCTTCACCGTGGCGCTGGCGGCCCTGCTGCTGCGGGATCTGGAGAGGGTCACGTGGCGGATCGCCCTGGCCGCCCTGCTGGTCGTGGCCGGCATCGTGGCCGTCGTGCGTGCCGGCGGCTGAGGCCGGGGCGTAGAATCTGATCGAGCAGGAGGTGTCCGCATGCTCAACGCCATCCTCAGCGTTCCCACGCCCCGGAACGAGCCCGTGCTGGCGTACGCGCCCGGCAGCCCCGAGCGGGCCGCGCTGAAGGCGGCGCTGCGCCGGATGGCGGGCGAGGTCCTCGAGATCGCGCCGATCATCGGCGGCCGGCGCGTCGCGACCGGCCGCACCGCCGAGGCGGTGATGCCGCACGACCACGGCCACGTGCTGGCCCGGTGGCACCGGGCGGGGCCGGCGGAGGTCGAGCGGGCCATCCAGGCGGCGCTGGCCGCGCACCAGGACTGGGCGCGCCTGCCCTGGGAGGCCCGGGCGGCGATCTTCCTCAAGGCCGCCGAGCTGCTGACCGGGCCGTACCGGCCGCGCATCAACGCCGCCACCATGCTGGGGCAGTCCAAGACCCCGCACCAGGCCGAGATCGACGCCGCCTGCGAGCTGGCCGACTTCTGGCGCTTCAACGTGCACTGGGCCGAGCAGATCTACCGCCAGCAGCCCCTGTCCTCGCCCGGCGTCTGGAACTGGATGGAGCACCGCCCGCTGGAGGGGTTCGTCTTCGCCGTCACCCCGTTCAACTTCACCTCCATCGGCGGCAACCTGCCGACGGCGCCGGCGATCCTCGGCAACACCGTCGTCTGGAAGCCGGCCTCCACCGCGGTTCTCTCGGCGCACGTCATCATGGAGATCCTGGACGCCGCCGGGTTGCCGCCGGGCGTGATCAACTTCGTGCCCGGCAGCGGCGCCGAGGTGGGCGGCCCGGCCCTGGCCTCGCCCCACCTGGCGGGCGTGCACTTCACGGGCTCCACCGAGACCTTCCAGACCATGTGGGAGACGGTCGGCCGCAACATCCGGCGCTACCGCGGCTATCCCCGCCTGGTGGGGGAGACCGGCGGCAAGGACTTCGTCTTCGCCCATCCCTCGGCGGACGTGCCGGCGCTGGTCACGGCCCTCACCCGCGGTGCCTTCGAGTACCAGGGGCAGAAGTGCTCGGCGGCCTCGCGCGCCTTCATCCCGCGCTCGCTGTGGCCGGCGGTGGAGGAGGGCCTGCGGGCCCAGATCGCCGGGATCCGGGTCGGCGACCCGGCCGACTTCGAGACCTTCATGGGCGCGGTCATCGACGCCCGGGCCTTCAAGAGCATCGAGGGCTACCTCGACTGGGCGCGCTCGTCGCCGGACACGGAGATCCTGATCGGCGGCGGCGCCGACGACGGCCGCGGCTGGTTCATCGAGCCCACGGTCGTGCTGGCCCGGCAGCCCGGGGTGCGCCTGCTGTGCGAGGAGATCTTCGGTCCCGTGCTGACCGTGTACGTGTACGAGGACGCCGACCTGGACGAGGCCCTGCGGGTCTGCGACGCCGGCTCGCCCTACGCCCTGACCGGCTCCATCTTCGCCCGCGATCGCGCCGCCATCGTGCGCATGACGGAGCGGCTGACCCACGCCGCCGGCAACTTCTACATCAACGACAAGCCGACGGGCGCGGTGGTCGGCCAGCAGCCGTTCGGCGGGGCGCGGGCGTCGGGGACCAACGACAAGGCCGGCAGCGTGCTCAACCTGCTGCGCTGGGTGAGCCCGCGGGCGATCAAGGAGACGTTCGTGCCTCCCACGGATTTCCGGTACCCGTACATGCAGCCGGGCGAGTAGCGTCTGCCCCCGCCCGTCCTGCTGCTGACTGGGCTGCCTGGCGTCGGCAAGACGACCGTCCTCCGCGCCGTGGCCCGCGGCCTGGCGGGCCGGCGCCTGGCCGGCTTCTACACCGAGGAGATCCGCGACCGGGGCCGGCGCTGCGGCTTCCGGGCCGTGACCTTCGACGGCTGGACGGCCGACATGGCGCGGGCGGACGTCCCGGGGCCGCCCCGGGTGGGCCGGTACGGCGTGGAGGTCGCGGTGATCGACGCCCTGGCTGGCCGGGCGCTGGCCGCCGCGCCCGAGCCCGAGATCTATCTCGTGGACGAGATCGGCAGGATGGAGTGCTGTTCCGCCGCGTTCGTGGCCACCATGCGGCGGGTTCTCGACGGGCCCCGCCCGGTGGTGGCGACCATCGCGCGCCGGGGCGCCGGCTTCATCGCCGAGGTCAAGCAGCGCCCCGGCGTGGTGCTCTGGGAGGTGACGCGCGGCAACCGGGACGCCATGCCGGGCCGGGTGCTCGCCTGGCTGGCCGGGTGCCGGGCCGCGGGGCGCGTCGTGCTGCAGGGCCAGGGCAACTCGGTGGAACGGAATCGGGCCTGGCTCG
>JBBIIW010000470.1:0-2820 GCA_037446305.1 Candidatus Rokuibacteriota bacterium | reverse complement strand
GGAGCGCGGCGGCCTGCGTGCCGGCGCCCACGACCAGGAGCTTCGCCCGCGGGACGACGCTGGCGACGCGCTCGAAGGCCAGCAGGACGCGGCTCACGCTCTTCTCCGGATCCAGCCGGCCCACGTAGAGCACGATCCGGTCGGCCGGGTCCAGCCCCAGCGCCCGCCGGGCCTCACCCTGGTCGCCGGGGCGGAAGGCGTCGAGATCGATCCCGGTCGGCACCACGGCGATGGGGACCTGGACGCCACGCGCCCGCAGCTCGTCGCGCACGAGCGCCGAGGGGGCGATGACGGCGTCGGCCTGGGCGGCGAACCGCGTGCTCAGCCGCACGGCGGCCCGCTCCACCAGCGTCCGCTGCAGCGGCACGTAGTGGGCGTACTTGTCGTAGCGGGTGTGGTAGGTGAACACGAGCGGACGGCCGAGCCGGCGCGCCAGCCGGCGGGCGGCGGGGCCCAGCAGGAACGGATGGTGGGCGTGGAAGACGTCGAGGGCCAGCTTCCGCGCCGCCCCCGCGATCCGGGGGGACACCGGCACCGCCAGCGGGAACTCCGGATAGGTGGCGGCCGGGACCGACGGATACCTGATCACCCGGGCCCTGTCGGGAGGGGCGGCGGCGAAGCGGGGCGCGAACACCCACACCTCGTGGCCCCGGGCCTCCAGGCCCTGGCGCAGCGTCTCCACCGAGATGGTGACGCCGCCGCAGAACGGCAGGTAATTGTTGGTGAACAGCGCGACGCGCACGCGGCCGCCCGTTCAGGCCTTGTTGAACTTCTCGAAATCCTCCGGCTTGATGCTGCCCAGCCACTCCCGGATCTTCTCCGGGTCGTCGGCCTTCAGCCCCTCGGGCTCCTTGGCCGTCGTCACGTCCAGGCTCTTGGCCTTGCGCACGACTTCCTCGTCCACGTAGATCGGCGCGCCCACGCGGAGGGCCAGGGCGATGGCGTCCGAGGGCCGCGAGTCCACCGTGTACTCGGCGCCGGCCAGCTGGAGGTGGAGGACCGCGAAGAACGTGTTCTCCTTCAGGTCCGTCACCGCGACCTTCAGCACCCGGGCCTCGACCGTCTCCAGGATGTTCTTGATCAGGTCGTGGGTCATCGGCCGCGGCGTCGAGATCTTCTCCAGCTCCAGGGCGATGGCGTTCGCCTCGAAGATCCCCACCCAGATCGGGAGCGAGCGCTTGTCCTCCTCGTCGCGGAGGATGATGATCGGCATGTTCGAGAGCGGATCCAGCGCCAGCCCGCGGACCTTCATCTCGACAAACATACGGCCTCCTCGGGAAGCGTCGCCAGCGTGCCTCGCAGGCTGTGGGGGAGCACCTCGGTGACCCGGATCGGCACCACGTCGCCCACGGCGACACCCGGGGCGCCCTCGAAGTTCACCACCCGGTTGCAGCGCGTGCGGCCCGACAGCTCGCGGGCGTTCTTCTTGGCCTGCCCGTCGACCAGGACCTCCACCGTGCGGCCGGCCAGGGCCCGGCTGCGCTCGGCCCCGACGCGCGCCGCCACCGCCAGCAGCCGGCTCAGGCGCTGCGCTTTGACCTCGCCCGGCACCTGGTCGGTCATGGCCGCCGCCGGCGTACCGGGACGGGGCGAGTAGCGGAAGGCGAAGACGTTGTCGTAGCCCACCCGCTCCACCAGGGCCACCGTCGCCTCGAAGTCCTCCTCGGTCTCGCCGGGGAAGCCGACGATCAGGTCGGTGGACAGGGCCACTCCCGGCACCGTCTCCCGCAGCTCGGCGATCAGCTCCAGGTAGCGCCGGCTGGTGTAGCCGCGGTTCATGCGGGCCAGGACCCGGTCGGAGCCGGACTGCAGCGGCAGGTGCACCCACTCGCACACCTTCGGGACGTCGCGGATGGCGCGGATCAGGCGCGGGGTGAAGTTGTAGGGGTTGGAGGTCGTGAACCGGATCCGCGCGATGCCGTCCACCCGCTCCACCTGCTCCAGCAGCGCGGCCAGGTCGGTGGGCGGGGTGAGGTCGCGCCCGTACATCTCCACCGTCTGCCCGAGGAGGGTCACCTCGCGGCATCCCTCGGCGGCCAGCCCGCGGATCTCGGCCAGGATCGACTCCGGCGTGTGGCTGCGCTGGCGCCCCCGGGTGACCGGGACCACGCAGAACGTGCAGTGCTTCTCGCAGCCTTCCATGACGGTGACGAAGGCCTTGAGCCGCCGGGCCTCGCCCGGCCGGGCGGTGATCTTGACCAGGGGCGCCTCGCCGGTCTCCAGCACGGGCCGCTGCCGGCGCGCGCGCTCGACGAGCTCCCCCACCCGCGCGATGGCCGGGGAGCCGAAGACCAGGTCCACCGCCGGGGCCCGGCGCAGGATCTCGTCACGGTGCAGCTGGGCCAGGCACCCCATCACGCCGATCACCAGCCCGGGCCGGCCGGCCTTGAGGCGCCGCAGCTCGCCGAGCCTCGAGTAGACCTTGTCCTCGCACTTCTCGCGGATCGCGCAGGTGTTCAGGAGGATCAGGTCGGCCTCGCGCTCGTCGCCGGTCAGCTCGTACTGCTGGGCGGCGAGCAGACCGGCGACGCGCTCGGAGTCGTACTCGTTCATCTGGCAGCCGTACGTGATGAGGTGGAGCTTGGCCATGCCGTTCGAGCGCCTCGGCGTCGCTGACTTGACCGTAGCACCCCCCCCCACCCAAGTCAAACTCGGCGCGCACATCCGCAGCGCTTCCACCCCCGGCCTCCGCGCCCGGGGTGGGCATCGGGAGGGGGTCTCGCCCCCTCCCTCGCTGCGCGGGGCCGCGGTGGTGCCGACGCCGGGCGAGCCGGAGGAACACGGAGGGGGCATGTCGCCCCCTCCGTCGCAGTCGCCGCC
>JBBIIW010000469.1:0-2821 GCA_037446305.1 Candidatus Rokuibacteriota bacterium | reverse complement strand
AGTGCATCGCGCGCGATCGCCTCGTGCGAGCGCGGCACGTGCGGGTTCTTCTCCGGGCCCGTCGCGCCGTTGATCGCGGCTTCGAGAATGACGGGCGCTTCGTCGCGGGCGTTCGCCATCGCGCCGCGCAGGTGCTCGAAGGGCGCCGCCGGCGCCGCGCGGCCGCCCAGGGCGACGCCCAGGCTGCGGACCATCTGGGTCTCGAAGGCGTTGGTGAGCATGGCCACGCGGAAGCCGCACTCCGGGCAGCGGAACGTCACGGTCAGCGAGCCCTCGCGCGGCCCCTCGGTGCCGAAGAGCTTCATCGGCTGATCACAGTCGAGGCAGAGGAATTTCATGACCGCGCCATTCTAGCAGGGGCCGGTCAGGCGCGGCCACACGCGGACGGCCACCGGCGTCTGGAGCAGGAGGACCGCGGCCGCGGCCGCCAGCGCCAGCGGCCAGAGCCCGGCCGCCAGGGCCCGCCCGGCCACCACGCTGAGGAAGACGTAGGCCGCGAAGCGGGCCCGGCGATGCCGGCGGGCGAGGAGCGCCGCGACCACCGGTGCCGCCAGCCCCGACACCCACCACCGCAGCACGCCCAGGGCGCCGGCGGCGTAGGCCAGGAGCCCGAGGACCAGCAGCAGCGTCAGGGCGCGCTCGGCGAGCGCGGGGCTACTCGACCGCTTCGTGCCGGCAGTCCCCGTAGAGGAGGAGCGCCTTGATCGCCAGGGGATGCTCCTCGGAGTGGATGGCGGCCCAGACGTCCACCGCGTGATCGCGGCAGCCGGGATCGGCGCAGAGCTCGGCGCCACACTCCGGGCATCGGAAGACGTGCACCACGCGGCGGAGGGATACGCCGTCGCCTCCCGGCTGTCAACGGCGAAGTTGTCCACAGGATCCACCGATCTCCACCGGCGCTCGGGGGCGGTGATACAATCAGCCGTCGCTTCTCGCCGCGCGCGCCGGGGTAGCTCAGAGGCAGAGCAACTGATTCGTAATCAGTAGGTCGCGGGTTCGACTCCCGCCCCCGGCTCCACCGGCAGCGGGTCAGTACCGCACCCGCGCCCAGCGGCCGACCCCGAACAGGACCGCCACCACCACGCCGACCGCCACCAGCGCCAGCACGTTCGCCTCGGGCATCTGGTTGGCCTGAACCCGGTCGTAGATCGCCAGCGGCAGGGTCTGGGTCCGGCCGGGGATGTTGCCGGCGACCATGAGCGTCATGCCGAAGTCGCCGAAGGCCCGCGCGAAGGCGAGCCCGGTGCCGGCCACCACGGCCCGCCAGGCCAGGGGCAGGGTGATCGTGAAGAAGATGCTCGCCTCGGTCCGGCCGAGGGTGCGGGCGGCCTGCTCCAGCCGCTCGTCGACCGTCTCGAAGCCGGCCTGGACGCTTCGCACCAGGAGCGGGAGCGAGCCCAGGCAGCCGGCGAGGACGGCGGCGTGCCAGGTGAACGCCAGCTCGATCCCCAGGCGGTCGAGCAGCCCGCCGATGGGCCCGCCGCGAGCGATGAGGACGAGCAGGTAGTAGCCGAGGACGGTCGGCGGCAGCACGAGCGGGGCGAGGATCGCGGCGCCGAGCAGGTCCCGTCCCGGGAAGCGCCGCTTGCCGAGCAGCCAGGCCAGGGGGACCCCGGCGGCGACGGTGAGCGCGGTGGCCAGGAGCGAGACCTGGAGCGACAGGCGCAGGGGAAACCAGTCCATCGGTCAGAACTCCCCGGGCAGGAGGAAGCCGTACTTCTTCATGATGGGCCGCCCCTGCGGGCCGTTGACGTGTTCGATGAAGGCGAGCGCCCGTCCGGGATCGCGGCTCCGCGTCACGACCCCGGCGGCCTGGTTGAGCGGCGTGTGGAGTGCGGCGTCGATCAGCACGTGCTCGATCCCGGGGACGCGGGCGAGGGAGAGCGCGATGATGGCGGCCTCGACTCCGCCGGTCTCGAGAAACTGCAGCGCGTGGCGGATGTTCTCGCCGAACACCAGCTTGGAGGCGACCGCGTCCCAGATGCCGGCCGCCCGCAGCGCCTCCTCGGCCGCCCTGCCGTACGGGGCGTGCCGGGGATTGGCGATCGCCACGCGACGGATGCCGGGCGCGGCCAGGTCCCGGAGATCGGTGAGCCTCGGTCCCCGGTCCGCGCGCGTGGCGAGCACGAGGCGGCCCCGGGCATAGAGGGCGCGCGTCTCGGGAATGATCGCGCCCCGCCGGGTCAGGTCGTCCACGAAGCTCTCGTCGGCCGCGAAGAAGACGTCGGCCGGCGCCCCGTGGGCGATTTGCTGGGCGAGATGGCCGGTCGAGCCGAGCACGAGCGTCACCGTGACGTCGTGGATCCTCTCGAAGCCGGCCGCGATCTCCTCCAGGGCGAAGGCCAGATCGGCGGCCGCGAACACCGTCAGCGCCGGCCGCGACTGCGGCTGCGCTGGCCGAGGGCCGGCGAGTCCGGGGGCGCCGATGGCGAGGAGCGCGACCAGCAGCCCGGCCAGCCGCCGCGCGTGATAGCCTCCCCCCATGTCCGCTCCTCGATCGCGCCGCGATGGCGCCACGAGCACCGACGGTAGCCGCGCCGACGGGAGCCGTCAAAATGCTCGGCCGTGCCCAGTGTCGGTCCAGGTGCGGGCGAAGGTGTGGCTCGAGCACGAGGGGAGGTTCGTCATCGGCGAGGGCGGCCTGCGCCTGCTGCTCGCGGTGGAGAGGGGCGGCTCCCTGCTGGCCGCCGCGCGAGAGATCGGCTGGTCGTACCGCCACGCCTGGGAGTACCTGCGGCGCGCCGAGCGGGCGCTCGGGGCGGCCGTGGTGAGCGCCCGGGCCGGGAAGGGCCGCCGGCGGGGCACCGTGCTCACCCCCGCC
>JBBIIW010000468.1:0-2824 GCA_037446305.1 Candidatus Rokuibacteriota bacterium | reverse complement strand
TTGTCGAGCTGGCCCTGGTCACGGCCGCCCGCACCGGGGTGCCGGCCGTCCCGGCGCCGCGGGCGGCCGCGGAGGGACTGCCCGGGATCGGACGGCTCCTCTTCACCGACTACCTGTTCCCGTTCGAGCTCACCTCGGTCCTGCTGCTGGCCGCCATGGTGGGCGTCCTGCTGTTGACCCGGCGGCGCGCATGATCCCGGATACCTGGTTCGTGGCGCTGTCGGCCGTCCTGTTCACCATCGGGGTGGTGGGCGTGGTGGTGCGGCGGAACCCGCTCGTCATCTTCATGTCCATCGAGCTGGCGCTGAACGCCGCCAACCTGGCCCTGGTCGCCTACGGGCAGCGCCATGGCAGCCTGGAGGGCCAGGCGCTGGTGTTCTTCGTCATGGCGGTGGCGGCGGCGGAGGTCGCGGTCGGCCTGGCCATCATCATGGCCATCTTCCGCGTGCGCCACCGCCTGAGCGTGGACGACCTGAGCCTGATGCGCTGGTAGGAGGAGATATGGCGCAGAAGACTGAAGCCCGCAAGGCGCCCGCCCCGGCGGCGGTGGACGCCGACCTGGCGCGGCGCCTGCTGTACGACATGATGCTGATCCGCCGCTTCGAGGAGAAGGCCGCCGAGGCCTACGCCCTGGGCAAGATCGGCGGGTTCCTGCACCTCTACATCGGCGAGGAGGCGGTCGCCGTCGGGGCCAGCTCGGTCCTGCGGCGGGACGACTACGCCATCTCCGCCTACCGCGAGCACGGCCACTGCCTGGCCAAGGGCTCCGACCCCAAGGCGGCCATGGCCGAGCTGTTCGGGCGCCGCGACGGGCTGTCGCGGGGCAAGGGCGGCTCCATGCACCTGTTCGACCGGCGGGTGAACTTCCTGGGCGGGCACGCCATCGTGGGCGCGCACCTGCCGATCGCGGCCGGCGTGGGCTTCGCCATCCGGTACGAGGGCGGCGACCAGGTCTGCGTCTGCTACTTCGGGGACGGCGCCGTCCCCCAGGGCGAGTTCCACGAGGCCATGAACCTCTCGGCCCTCTGGAAGCTGCCCGTGATCTGGATCTGCGAGAACAACCGCTACGCCATGGGCACCGCCGTGGAGCGGGCCCTCAGCCAGACCGAGATCTGGAAGTTCGGGCAGACCTATGGCATTCCCAGCGAGGCGGTGGACGGCATGGACGTCCTGGCCGTCCGGGAGGCGGTCGGCCGGGCGGTGGCCCGGGCCCGGACCGACAAGACGCCCACGCTCCTGGAGGCCCGGACCTACCGGTTCCGGGGCCACTCCATGCGCGATCCGGCCGGCGCCGTGTACCGCACCAGGGAGGAGGTGGAGCGCGAGAAGCAGCGCGACCCCATCCTGCTCTTCCGCGAGCGGGCCCTGACGGCGGGCTGGCTGACGGCGGCCGACGTGCGGGGGATCGAGAAGGACGTCAGCGACCGGATCGACGAGGCCGTCGCCTTCGCGGACGGCTCCCCCGAGCCGCCGGTGGAGTGGCTCATGACCGACGTCTACAAGGAGGGCTGAGCCGATGGCGGTGATGACCTATCGCGAGGCCCTCAACCTGGCGCTGCGGGAGGAGATGCGCCGGGACCCCCGCGTGTTCGTGATCGGCGAGGAGGTCGGGCTCTACGAGGGCGCCTACAAGGTGACCCAGGGCCTCCTCAAGGAGTTCGGCCCCCAGCGGGTGGTGGACACCCCCATCGCGGAGTCCGGCTTCACCGGCGTCGGCATCGGGGCGGCCATGGTGGGGCTCCGGCCGGTGGTCGAGATGATGACCTTCAACTTCGCGCTGCTGGCCCTCGACCAGATCGTGAACTCGGCCGCCAAGATGTACTACATGTCGGGCGGGCAGTACAACGTGCCGATCGTGATCCGGGGGCCGGGCGGGCCGGCCCACCAGCTCGCCGCCCAGCATTCGCAGTCCATGGAGTCGTACTTCTACCACGTGCCGGGGCTGAAGGTGGTGCGGCCCAGCACGCCCATGGACGCCAAGGGCCTGCTGAAATCGGCCATCCGGGACGACAACCCGGTGATCTTCATCGAGTCGGAGACGCTCTACGCGGTCAAGGGCGAGGTGCCCGAGGACCCGGACTTCCTGATCCCGCTGGGGCAGGCCATCGTCCGCCGGGAGGGCACCGACGTCACCGTCGTCGCCTACATGGGCATGATGTACCGGGCCATGGAGGCCGCCGAGGAGCTGGCGCGGGAAGGCATCTCGGTGGAGCTGGTGGACCCGCGCACGCTCCGGCCCATGGACGTGGACACCATCATCGCCTCGGTGCGCAAGACCCACCGGGCGGTCGTCGTGGAGGCAGGGGCCGGGTTCGCCGGCATGGGCTCGGAGATCAGCGCCTTCATCCAGGAGCAGGCCTTCGACGACCTCGACGCGCCGGTCGAGCGGGTGACCGGCGCCAACGCGCCCATGCCCTACGCCCGCAACCTCGAGCGGGCCAAGACGCCATCCAAGGAGCGCATCATGGAGGCCATCCGCCGCGTCTGCTACGCGGGGTCGGTGTGAGCCATGGCCGTCACCAGGGTCGTGATGCCCAAGCTGTCGGAGGCCATGGAGACCGGGAAGATCATCAAGTGGCTCAAGCGGGAAGGGGACCGCGTCTCGGGCGGCGACATCCTGGCCGAGATCGAGACCGACAAGGCCGACGTCGAGATGGAGGCCTTCGGCGGCGGCGTCCTCCGCAAGATCCTGGTGCCCGACGGCGAGCGGGCGCCGGTCGGCGCGCTGATCGCCGTCATCGCCGAGCCCGACGAGGACATCTCGGGCCTGCTCTCGGCCGCCCCGGCCGCGCCGCCGGCCGCCGCCAGCGCGGCGGCACCCGCC
>JBBIIW010000467.1:0-2829 GCA_037446305.1 Candidatus Rokuibacteriota bacterium | reverse complement strand
AGCGCGAACCCGACCGGTCAGGCCCCGCCGAGCACGGCGGCCGCGGTGCTGGCGTACTTCGCGACCGGCATCGCGCTCATCCTGGACGGCGGGCCCGCGCCGGGCGGCCCGCCCTCGACGGTGCTCGACGTCACCACGGAGCCGCCCCGCGTCATCCGCGCCGGTGCCATCGCCGTATGACGCGCGTGACGGGCGTCATCCAGGCCGGCGGCCGGAGCCGCCGCATGGGTGGCCGCCCCAAGGCGCTGCTGGAGCTGGGCGGCCGCCGGATCATCGAGCGCGTGCTGGCGGCGGTGGCCCCGGCCGTGGACGACGTCCTCGTCGTCACCAACACGCCGGAGCTCTACGACTTCCTGGGGCTGCCCATGGTCCCTGACGCCTATCCGGAGGGCGGCGCCCTGGGCGGGATCTTCACCGGGCTGAAGGCGGCGGCGGGCGAGGCCGCGCTGGCGGTGGCCTGCGACATGCCCTTCCTCCGCGCCGAGGTGGCCCGCCTGGTCGTCGCCCGCGCCGGCGAGGCCGACGTGGTCATCCCGCGCGTGGGCGGGCAGCTGGAGACGATGCACGCCGTCTACCGGAAGAGCTGCCTCGGCCCCATGGAGGAGCGGCTACGGGCCGGCCAGCTCAAGATCGTCGGCTTCTTCGAGGCCGTCCGCGTGCTGGAGATCCCGGAGGCCGAGCTGGCGCCCTTCGGCGACCCGGCGGTGCTGTTCATGAACGTCAACACGCCGGAGGAGCTGGCGCGCGCCCGGGCGCTGGCCGGCGAGGCGCCTTGATCACGCTCGGGGCCCTCAACGCCCTGCCGGTCGGCGTGCGCGACCAGCTCTACGTGCGGCTGATCCCCCCGGAGCTGCTGGCGCGCGTCGGCGTGGACCCCGCCACCCTCTGCAACGCCGGCGGCGACCGGCTCGTCCGCATCACGGCCGCCGAGGACAACGCCTGGGTGCGGGTGGAGCTGCGGCGGCGCGAGCACGACCGCGACCCGGTGCTGCTCCTGGACGTCGGCATGTCGGCCTACGCGGTCCCCGAGCTGGGGCTGGTGCAGGTCAACGATCCCGAGGCGCCCCGCTTCGGCATCGATCGCGACCCGGCCGGCCAGGACACCCTGCTCGGCACCGTCTCGCGCAACCACGCCGAGGAGCAGCGGGCGCTCGAGGCCGGGCTGGCGCCGGGCCAGGTACGGCGCGGGCTCCGCATGCTGGGGCGTATCCTGGAATCGATGGACGCGTTCTGCCGTCTCCTGGGACGCGACTTCTACCTGGTCGAGCCCCTTTTCTACCACTCGGCGCTGCTGTACGAGCGGCACGGCTGCGACTACTTCACCGGCCGCGCGCGCATGGACGACATCCAGCGGGGCTTCCAGCCCGGCGGGGTCTACCACGCCCGGCTGGACGGCAGCACGCCGTTCCGCCGCCCGGAGTTCGCCGGCACGGTCCGGGGGCGAAGCTGGGCGATTCACGACGGCGTGCTCGGCGAGCCGTTCGCGGGCGGGGTCAAGATGTACCGCGTGCCGGGCCGGCCGGCGGGCGTGAGCACCTTCCCCGGCGCCGTCTACTAGGTGCGGCATGGCCCGGCTGCGGCCCGCGGTGATCGTCCACTACCACGAGATCAGTCTCAAGCGGGGCAACCGGCCGCTGTTCCTGCGCCACCTCGGCCGCAATCTGGAGCGCGCCACCAGCGATCTCGGCCCGGTCCGCCTCCAGCAGCTGGCCGGCCGCATCCGGCTCGACCTGGAGGACAACCCCGAGCCCGAGGCCGTCCGCGACCGGGCCGCGCGCGTGTGCGGAGTGTCGAACGTGGCCCTGGCCTGGCGCGTGCCGTCGACGCTGGAGGCGATGAAGGCGGCGGTGGCGCGCGTCATCGCCGACCGGCGCTTCCGCTCCTTCCGCATCTCGGCCCGCCGCGCCTTCAAGACCTACCCGATGACGTCCGTGGACCTGAACCGGGTCCTGGGCGCGTTCGTGCTCGAGCAGCGGGGGGCGGGCGAGGTGCGCGTGGACCTCGACGAGCCGGAGCTGGAGATCCACGTCGAGGTGCTGCCGGCCGACACGTTCGTGTACGCCGACCCGGTGCCCGGCCCGGGGGGGCTGCCCGTCGGCGCCAGCGGCACGGTGGCCGCGCTCCTGAGCGGGGGCATCGACTCGCCGGTGGCGGCCTGGCGGATGATGAAGCGCGGCTGCCGGGTGGTCTTCGTGCACTTCCACAGCGTGCCGTACCTGCCCGCCACCTCGCAGGCCAAAGCCCGCGCCCTGGTCGAGCGCCTGACGGAATGGCAGTACCGCTCGCCGCTGCTGCTCGTGCCCCTGGGCGAGATCCAGCGGGAGGTGATGCTGGCGGCGCCGCCGCCCATCCGGGTCGTGATCTACCGCCGCATGATGGTGCGCATCGCCCAGGCCCTCGGCCGGCCGATGGGCGCCCTGGCCCTGGTGACCGGCGAGAGCCTGGGGCAGGTCGCCTCCCAGACGCTCGACAACCTGCGCCGCATCGACGAGGTGGCGGAGGTGCCGGTGCTGCGGCCGCTGATCGGCATGGACAAGCTGGAGATCACTGCCGAGGCCCAGCGCCTGGGGACGTTCGACATCTCCATCGAGCCCGACGCCGACTGCTGCACGCTCTTCGTGCCCCGCCATCCGGCGACCCGGGCGCAGGCGGCGGAGATCCAGGCCGCCGAGGCGCGGCTGGACATCCCGCGCCTGGTCGCCATGGGCGTCGAGGGCGCCCGGCTGGAGACCTTCGTCTTCCCGCCGGCCGGTCACGCCGGCGCCGCCGGCCGCGCCGCGCCCCCGGCCAGCGCGTAGCCGTCCCGTGCGGCTGATCGTGCTCGACGAT
>JBBIIW010000466.1:0-2832 GCA_037446305.1 Candidatus Rokuibacteriota bacterium | reverse complement strand
GCGGCGCCGCCGCCGGCGAGGAGTACGCGCGGCGCGGGTTCCGGCCGGCGGCCGGCCAGCAGTGCGGCGACCATCACGTCGGGCGCTACCTGGCTCGTGTCAACGCGATGAAGCGGGAGTTCGCGCGGCTGGCGGCTGACAGACCGTAGGGCCGGTCAGCCCGGCCCGCGATTCGGGCAGGACGCCGGACGGCGTTCGGGCACAATGCCCACGCGGGCGCGGGCCTGCGCTGCATCGGCGGTCGGCGGCCGCGCATCCCAACGCCAGCGATGATCGCGCGGGCGCGGCTGGAGCGGCAGCCTGGCAGGGGGCTGGAACACGCGTTGCTAGACCTTCCCCCGCGGGCCGCCCGGTGCGACGGGCGGACCGGCGTCGGTGGTGCCCGCCCGTCACCCCTCGCGCCAGAACTCCGTCCGGGCCTCGCGCGAAGCCCTGAGCATCGCCGAGCTGCGGTACACGAGCGGCCTGACGAGCTACCTCAGCGTCCTGGACGCGCAGCGCACCCTGCTGGCCGCGGAGGTCGCCGAGAGCCGGACCCTGCTCGCGCAGCTCGTCGCCGCGGTCCAGCTCTACCGGGCCCTCGGCGGAGGCTGGGACGCGGGCGAGACCCGGCGAGCGGCCGATCGGTGAGGCCCGCCGGAACCGGTCTGGTATGATGCCTCGCAAGGGCCATGCGCGCGGAAGCGCTTCCCCGGACCGACCGACACCGGCCCGTGGCCGCGGACGGGACGTCATCCGACGGCCTCGAGCCGGTCACGCCAGCGTGGCCGTGCCAGCAGGAACCGGCCCGGCCGGCGCGGCTGCCCCTCAACCTGGCCGGCCTCAAGGTCCTCGTCGTGGACGACGACGAGTCGAGCCTCGACTACTTCGCCATGGCCCTGACGATGTGCGGAGCGGCCGTGACCGCGGTCGTCAGCGCCCGCGAGGCGCTGGACGCGCTGGCGACCGCCGTGCCGGACGTGATCGTCACCGACATCGCGATGCCGGGCGAGGACGGCTACTGGCTGCTCGAGGAGGTCCGCCGTCACGCCGAGACCGGCGTGCGGGAGGTGCCGGTGGTGGCGGCGACCGCCTTCGGCCGCGAGCACCCGCGCCGGCAGACGCTGGCGGCCGGATTCGTGGACTACCTGACCAAGCCGATCGACCCCGAGGCGCTGTGCCGGGCCATCGCCCGGGCCGCCGGCCGCTGAGGCCTGTCTAGCAGCCGAGCGGCAGCGCCACGGTGAAGGTGGCGCCCTTGCCCTTGCCCGCGCTCTCGGCGCGCACGTCGCCCCCGTGCAGCTCCACCAGGCGCCGGACGAGGGTGAGGCCCAGACCCAGCCCGCTGTGCGCCCGCGTCGTCGAGCTGTCCTCCTGCCAGAACTCCTCGAACACGTGGGGCAGCCGGTCGGGGCTGATGCCCTCCCCGTCGTCGGTCACGACCAGCTCGGCGCTGTCGCCCTGACGCCGCAGCACCACCTCGACGTGCCCGCCCCGCGGCGTGAACTTGACGGCGTTCATGGCCAGGTTCCACACCACCTGCTGGAGCCGGTCGGCGGCGCCCCGCATCCGTCCCACGTCGGCCAGGGTGGCGATGAGCGTGATGTCCTTGGCGCCGGCCGTGGGCCGGACCGCATCCAGCGCCGCGTCCACCACGGCGCGCAGGTCCACGGGCGACATGTCCAGGCGCAGCCAGCCGGTGACGATGCGGGACAGATCCAGCAGGTCCTCCACCAGGCGGGCCTGCATGGCCGCGCTGTTGACGATCGCGGTGACGGCGCGCTGCCGAGCCCGGTCGTCGAGCTGGCCGCTCTGGAGCAGCCGGGCCCAGCCCAGGATGGAGGTCAGGGGGGTGCGCAGCTCGTGGGAGATCGTGGCCAGGAACTGGTCCTTGGCCCGGTTCAGCGCCTCGGCGGCGGCTCGCGCCTGCTGCTCGCGCTCCAGCAGGCGGTTGCGCTCCTCCTCCAGGCGCCGCCTCTCGGTGATGTCCCGGGCGATCTTGGAGGCGGCGACGATCCGCCCGGACGCGTCCCGGACCGGCGACACGGTGAGCGAGATGTCGATCAGGCGCCCTTCCTTCGTGATCCGGATCGTCTCGAAGTGGTCGATCCGCTCCCCCCGGCGCAGGCGGGCCAGGATGTCGTCCTCCTCCGGCCACCGCTCCCGGGGAATGATCAGCGTGATGTGCCGGCCGACGGCCTCCGCGGCCGTCCAGCCGAAGATGCGCTCGGCGGCGCGGTTCCACGACAGGATCACGCCGTCGAGCGTCTTGCTCACGATCGCGTCATCCGCGGAGTCGACGATGGCGGCGAGACGCTCGCGCGAGTAGTCGGGGGGCGGCCCGGCGTCCGGACCCTGGGGCATGCGGCGTCATTATACCCACGGGCTCGAGGCCCCTGCGGCCGGACGGCCGTGGCCGCCCGGGCCGCGGCGGGCCGGCCGGCTCGCCCCGTCCGGGCTGGATCCGCCGATCCGGTGGCTCGGGGCGGGGGGATGAGCCGGGTGAAAAAGCTTTGGCACGCCGCCGCCTCCGCCCTACCCTCTAGGCGGATCGAGACGCCGTCTGAGGAGGGAGGAGCGATCGGGCCGCCGCACGCTTCGGGCCGAGTCAGCCTGCAGGTCCCTCCCGCTGTCGTTCGCCCCCGCCAGCCGCTCGCCCGTCCCCGTTGCGTCGTGCCGCCGTCTCGGGTCCGGTCGCGTCCCGGGGGAT
The DNA here is from genome assembly GCA_037446305.1 of Candidatus Rokuibacteriota bacterium. Classification (GTDB taxonomy): domain Bacteria; phylum Methylomirabilota; class Methylomirabilia; order Rokubacteriales; family CSP1-6; genus JBBIIW01. The sequence continues at coordinate 143 of JBBIIW010000466.1, read as the reverse complement.
CACGATCACCGACAGGACAGGAGGCGCCCGCATGACCACGTTCCATGTGGAGATCGAAGGGGACCTGCTGACCGTGAAGGTGGACCTGCCCGAGGTCGCGCGACAGCTCAGTGACCAGGTCGAGCAGTGGCGCCAGGCCGCCG
>JBBIIW010000465.1:0-2835 GCA_037446305.1 Candidatus Rokuibacteriota bacterium | reverse complement strand
GGGGGATCTTCTTGCCGTCCTCCGTCACCTTGCCGTTGCCCACGGCGATGACCTTGCCCTCCTGGGGCTTCTCCTTGGCGGTGTCGGGGATGATGATCCCGCCCCGGCGCACCTCCTGCTCCTCGAGGCGCTCCACCAGGATGCGGTCGTGTAACGGGCGAATCTTCATGGATGCCTGGCCTCCTTTGGCTGTGGTAGAGGGTTGTGCCGCGCGTCGCGACGCCCGGGGTCGGCTTGCCACGCGTTCGCGCTTAGCCACGAGTGTTAGCACTCCTCGAAAGCGAGTGCTAATATACCCGCGCCTCCCGGGCGGGTCAAGGGGGAAGACAGGGGGTCACGGTGTCCAAAAAAGTCTTCATCAGCAACGTGTTGCCAGAGGAAGCACGCCGCCTGTTTCCGGCCGGATGGACGGTGGATTACAACGACTCCGACGTCCCGCTCCCCAAGGCCGAGCTGATGCGAAGGCTCCAGGGCAAGGACGGCCTCGTCTGCCACATCATCAGCACCATCGACGACGAGGTCCTGGAGGTCTCCCCGGCCCTCAAGGTCGTGGCCAACGTCGCCGTCGGCTACAACAACATCGACGTGGCCGCCGCCCGGCGCCGGGGGATCGTGGTGACGAACACCCCGGACGTGCTGACCGAGACCACGGCCGACTTCACCTGGGCGCTCCTCATGGCGGCCGCCCGCCGCGTGGTGGAGGCCGACCAGTACGCGCGCTCCGGGGAGTGGAAGGCCTGGAAGTGGGACCTCCTCTGGGGCCTGGACGTGCACGGCAAGACCCTAGGTGTCCTCGGCTTCGGCCGGATCGGCCGGGCCGTGGCCCGCCGGGCCCTGGGCTTCGGGATGCGGGTCCTCTACAGCGACGCGGTCCGGGCCACCCCGGAGGTCGAGCGCGAGCTGCGGGCGGAGTTCACCCCGCTGGAGCGGGTCCTGGCCGAGGCGGACTTCGTCACCCTCCACACGCCGCTCCTGCCCGAGACCCGGCACCTGATCGACGAGGCCGCGCTCCGGCGGATGAAGAAGACGGCCGTGCTGGTCAACGCAGCGCGGGGCCCGATCGTGGACGAGGCCGCCCTGGTCCGGGCGCTCCGCGAGGGCTGGATCGCGGCCGCCGGGCTCGACGTCTTCGAGGAGGAGCCGAAGATCCACCCCGGGCTCCTGCGCCTCAGGAACGTCGTGCTGGCCCCGCACATCGCGAGCGCTTCGGGCGAGACCCGGGTGGCGATGGCCACCCTGGCCGTCCGGAACTGCATCGCGGTGCTGGAGGGCAAGCCCCCCCTCACGCCCGTGCCGTAGCCGCCGCCGGCAGGGCCGTCAGGACCGTGCAAGAATGGAGAACGTGGCGCTTCTCACGCTCGCCCACCTCACCAAGCGGTTCGGCCCCGACGGCCCCCCGGCGGTGGACGACCTCAGCCTGACGGTCGAGCGCGGGCAGATCCTGGCCCTGCTGGGCCCGTCCGGGTGCGGGAAGACCACGATCCTGCGACTGATCGCCGGCTTCGAGACGCCGGATGCGGGCCAGGTCCACATCGCCGGCCGGGTGGTCGCCGACGGCCGCCTCGGCCTCTGCGTTCCGCCCGAGGAGCGCGGGGTCGGGGTGGTGTTCCAGGACTACGCCCTGTTTCCCCACCTGACCGTGGAGGAGAACGTGGCCTTCGGCCTGCGGGGCCGGGCCCGGGAGGGGCGAGCCGCCCGGGTCCGCGAGGTCCTGGAGCGGGTCGGCCTCACCGAGCTGGCCGCCCGCTATCCCCACGAGCTGTCGGGCGGGCAGCAGCAGCGGGTGGCGGTGGCCCGGGCGCTGGCCCCCGCCCCGGCGCTCATGCTCCTCGACGAGCCGTTCTCGAACCTGGACGCCGATCTCCGGGCCCAGATGCGCGACGAGGTGGAGAAGGTCCTCCGCAGCACCGGCACCACGGCCGTCTTCGTCACGCACGACCAGGAGGAGGCCTTCACGATCGCCGACCAGGTCGGGGTGCTCGACCGGGGCCGGCTCGAGCAGATCGGACCGCCGGAGACCATCTATCACCAGCCGGCCACGCCCTTCGTGGCCGAGTTCGTGGGGGCCGCCGACTTCATCCCCGGCATCGTCACCGCCCAGGGGATCGTGACCGAGATCGGGGTCTTCGGCAACGTCGAGGGCCGGGAGCTGGGCGAGAAGGTCAGGGTCATGATCCGGCCCGACGACGTGACGTTCGTTCCCGCCCCCGACGGCGAGGCCGTGATCGTGCGGCGGTACTTCCGCGGCTCGGAGAGCCTCTACTGCCTGGGCCTGCCCTCCGGCCACCGTGTGCATTCCTCGCAGCCCTCGTCCACCGCCTTCCCGCCCGGCCTGCGCGTGCGGCCCGAGGCCCACGTGCTGCACGTGGTGACGTTCCCGGACGCGTAGGCCGCAGGCGCTCTCACGACGAGGCCGTCGCGGTCAACCGCCGGCCCTGGACATCCGGGCGGCGCGGCGCTCGAGGCGGGCCAGCCGGTGGGCGAACGCCGCCACCGCCCGCGACGCTCCCACCGCCCGCGCCGGGGCCAGCGCCTCGCGAACGATCTCCACCGCGGCGGCCAGGTCACGCCGGCGGTGCTCCTGGTACTTCGCCAGCTCCTCCCAGGGACGGGCATCGAAGGCGGCGGTGGCCCGCGCGGCGTCCCAGAGGGCGCAGGCGGCCTCCCAGCGGGCCCGGTCCTCGGCGGCCAGCTTGGTGGCCTCCACCACGTGGTGGATGTACCGGGCGCTGTTCAGTCCCATGGACCTGAGGTCGTAGCCCTCCAGGATGTTCATGATCTGGAGGACGGCGAGCCCGCCGCTGGAGTTGGGGGCCGCGCCCAGGAGCTCGTGCC
>JBBIIW010000464.1:0-2846 GCA_037446305.1 Candidatus Rokuibacteriota bacterium | reverse complement strand
CAGGCCGCTCACGTCCTGCGCCGCGCCCACCCCGGCGCCATCGTCGACCTCCACGACGCCGACGGCGTGCCGGGCGCCCCGGCCCGCCTGCTGCAGTTCCTGCCGGCCGTCCTGGACGGGCTGGCCGCCCGGGGCTACACGCTCACCACCGTCGCCGACCTGCTCAGCTGACGCGCAGCCGCCCGGCCTCCAGGTACAGCGTGCGGGCCGGCGCCCGGACCAGCTCGGGATGGTGGGTGACGACGACCACCGCCGCGCCGGCGCGGGCGCGCCGGGCCAGCGCGTCCAGGATGACGCCCGCGTTGGTGGCGTCCAGGTTTCCGGTGGGCTCGTCGGCCAAGAGCAGCGGCGGCTCGTTGAACACCGCCCGGCAGAACGCCACCCGCTGCTGCTCGCCGCCCGAGAGCTGGGGCGGATAGTGGTCGCGGCGGTCCAGCACGCCGAACTCCTCCAGCAGCGCCAGGGCCCGGCGCCGCTCGCTCGCCGTCACCCGCCCCACGTAGCGCGCCGCCAGCAGCACGTTGTCGAGGGCCGTGAGCGAGGGCAGGAGCAGGAAGGACTGGAAGATGAAGCCCACCCCGCGCCCCCGCGCGCGACTGCGCGCCGACCGCCCGAGCGCGGTGACCAGGGTCTCGCCGAACCAGACCTCGCCGGCGTCGGGCGGCTCCAGGAGCCCGAGGATATGCAGCAGCGTGCTCTTGCCGGAGCCCGACGCGCCGGCGACGACCACCGTCTCCCCCGCGCGCACCTCGAGCTCGACCCCGCGGAGCACGCTGACGGCGCCGCCGGCCGGCGCCGGGTAGGCCTTCACCAGGCCGCGGGCCCGGAGCATCGTCAGGTGCCGCGCCGGATGGCCTCGGCCGGGGAGAGACGGACCACGCGGAGGGTCGCGTAGAGCGCCGCCCCGGCGCCCAGGAGCGCGGAGAAGGCGACGGCCCCGATCAGCAGGCGCGGCGAGAACAGGAACAGCTGCTGGCCGGGCCCCACCCAGGCGTCGATGGCGGCCCCCAGGCCGACTCCGAGGAGCAGGCCGGCGAGGCCCCCCGACAGCGTCACCGCCAGGGCCTCGGCCAGCACCTCGCGTCCCAGCTGGAGATCGGTGGCGCCCAGCGCGCGCTTGACGCCGAAGTCGCGGAGCCGCTCGAACACCGCCGCGGCGATGGTGTTGGCGACCGAGAGCCCGCCGATCACCAGGGCCAGGGCGCCCAGCCCGACCAGCAGCGAAGAGAAGAACGCCGTCGAGGCCCGCAGCAGCCCGCTCAGCTCGCTCGGCAGCTGGACGTTCACGCCCGGCACCTGCTCGGCGATGCGCCGGGCCACCGCATCGGGGTCCTCGCCGTCGGCCCAGCCGACGGCGGCGCCGGTGTTCAGGTCCTCGGCGCGGAGCGGGCCGGCGCCGGAGGCCAGCAGCGCGCGCAGCATCGGGTCCTTGGCCACCCACTGCCGGCGGGCGTCGGCGATCGAGACGATCACGAAGCGGTCGGGGGCGGTCAGCGTGCGCTCGAGGATGCCGACGACCTGGTAGCGCTCGCCCTCGAGCGTCAGGTGGGCGCCGACGTCCAGGCCGCGCGAGGCGGCGAAGGCGGCGCCGAGCACGGCCACGCCGCGGTCGCCCGCCCGCAGGAACCGTCCGGCCCGCACGGGCAGGACGGGATAGTGCCGGTTGGGCATGGGCACCGTGAGGTCGAGGCCGAGCACCAGCTCCTGGGTCAGCGTCATGAACTGCGAGACGCTGGGGTTGAGCGGCAGCATCACCTGCGCCTGCACTCCGGACACCCCGGGCACGCCGGCGAGAGCCCGGAGCCGCTCGGCCGGCAGGAGCCCGCCGCCGGTGAAGCCCGCCCCCGGCCCCAGGCCGCGCCCGGCCACGGAGATCTGCCCCAGCACGAAGCGGTCGCCGCCCTCGATGAAGCGCACGATCCGCTCGCTCATCGCGCCGAGCGCGGTGAGGCCGGCCACGCCGATGGCGATGCCGGCCATGGTGAACGCGTAGCCGGACAGGAGGCGGGCCAGCGCCCGCGCCGGCCCTACCACTCCAGGCGGGATTCCACCGGCAGGCCGGCCCGCTGGCGCGCCCAGGTATTGATCCGGGCCAGCGTGAACAGCAGGGCCAGGCTCAGGCGCGTGCGCCACCGCAGGCGGATGAAGCTGCCGCCGGACAGCACGGCCAGCACGGACTCGTACATCCCGAAGACCTTCTTCGGCTTCATGAACAGCTCGAAGAAGGCCGGCTCGTAGTACTTGTGGATGAAGCGGAACAGTGGCGCCAGCCCTCGCCGCACCCGCCGCTCGTAGGCGGCGAAGCGCCGGGCCTCGAACCGGCCGTCGCGGAAGGCCTCCAGGATCGCCGCCGCCGCCAGCTGGCCGGTGCGCATGGCGATGAAGACGCCGCCCGAGAAGATCGGGTCCACGAAGGCGATGGCGTCGCCGACGGCCAGGAAGCGGTCGCCCACCACCGGTCGGTTCAGGTACGAGAAGTTCGCCTCGCGGTGCACCGAGGTCACCTGGGTGGCCGCGCGGAGGCCCACCGCCACCGGCGGGCAGCGGCGGATCATGTCGGCGTACAGCGCCTCCGGGGTGCCCGGCCAGGCCCGGACCGTGCGCGCGTGCATCACGGTGCCCACGCTGGTCAGGTCCCCGGCCAGGGGGATCCACCACAGCCAGCCGTCGCGGATCACGTGGATCCGGATGTTGCCCTCGTCCTTGCCGGGCAGGCGCTCGGCACCCCGGTGGTGGGCGAAGAGCGCCACCTTGCCGAGGTTGGGCAGGCGGCGGCGCTCGCCCAGCCGCGCCGCCACGAAGCCGCTGCGCCCGCTGGCGTCCACCAGCATGCGGGCCCGCACGCG
>JBBIIW010000463.1:0-2852 GCA_037446305.1 Candidatus Rokuibacteriota bacterium | reverse complement strand
ACCTCGAAAAGCTCCTGGCGGAGCCGCCGGGCCAGGCGGGTCACAGGACGCCGTCGGCGCGCAGGCGGGCGATGGCGGCGGGCCGGAGGCCGAGCACGCGGCGAAGCACCGCGTCGGTGTGCTGGCCCAGCACCGGCGGCGGCCCGGCGGCCGCGCCGGGCGTGGCGTGCAGCCGGATCGGCACGCCCATGACCCGGATGCCGCCCGCGGCCGGATGGGCCAGCGGCACGATCATGCCGCGGGCCTTGAGGTGCTCGCTCTCGCACACCTCGGCCACGGACTTGATCCGCCCTGCCGGCACCCCGGCCGCCTCCAGGCGCTTGAGCCACTCGTCGGCCGGACGGGTGCCCAGGATCTCGTCGAGCAGCGGCACCAGCGCGGCCCGGTTCTCGACGCGCCGGGCCTCGGTGTCGAACCGCGGGTCGCTGGCCAGCTCCGGGCGCTCCAGCGCCGCGCAGCACTGGCGCCAGAGCGCGTTGTTGGCCACGCCCAGCGTCAGGTAGGCGTCGGCGGCCCTGAAGACCTCGTAGGGCACGATCGAGGGGTGCTGGTTGCCCTTGCGGGTGGGGCGCTGCCCGGCGTTGAGGTAGAGCCCGGCCTGGTAGGTCAGGAGCGAGGCCATCACGTCCAGCATCGCGATCTCGACCTTCTGCCCGCGCCGGCGGCGCCGGCGGGCCAGGAGCGCCAGCACGATGCCGTGGGCGGCGGCCAGGCCCGTCACGAGGTCGGCGATCGAGTTGCCGACCTTGACCGGCGGACCGTCCGGGAAGCCGGTGAGGTCCATGATCCCCGACTCGCCCTGCACGATCAGGTCGTAGCCGGCCCGGTGGGCCTCGGGGCCCGATTCCCCGAAGCCGGAGATCGAGCAGTAGACGAGCCGCCGGTTGCGCCGGGCCAGCCCCGCATAGCCGAGCCCCAGCCGCTCCATGGTGCCGGGCCGGAAGTTCTCGACCAGGACGTCGCTGCGGGCGGCCAGCCGGCGCACCAGATCCAGGCCGGCCGGCGTCTTGAGGTTGACGGTCACGCTCTGCTTGCCGCGGTTGACCGCCATGAAGTACGTCGCCTCGCCGGCCAGGAAGGGGGGCCACCGGCGCGTGTCGTCGCCCTGGCCCGGCTCCTCGATCTTGATGACCTCGGCGCCCATGTCGGCCAGCATCATCGTGCAGAAGGGGCCGGCCAGCACCCGGGTGAGGTCGACCACGCGCACCCCGTGCAGCGGTCGTCTAGACGCTCGGGGCACCGGAGCCTCCCTTCCACAGCCGGCGCACCACGCTGCGGGTCATGGCGTTGACCCGGTCGCCCGCCCGGCCGGCGCGCCGCCAGAAGAGCCGGGCGCGGTCGAGCGCGCTCAGGCTCGAGAAGTAGTAGACGTGGTCCACCGCCTCGATGGCCACCCGGGAGCCGATCCGCACGCCGCGGGTCTGGGCGCCGTGGCAGACGAAGCGCGCGCCGCCCTCCAGCTCCACCAGCGCGATGTGCAGCGGCGAGCGGAAGCCCTCGGGGGGCGAGTGCAGCGTGGTGTAGGAGACGATCTCGCCCACGCCCGGCACGGTGGCGGGCGCCATCGACACCGGATGGCGCGGGCACCAGGTGGCCGGCGGCGCCACGACCAGGCCGCAGCGGGGGCAGCGGGAGGCGGGGATCGTCTCGATCACGCCGCCTCCAGCAGCGTGACCCAGTTGTTGGTGGCCAGGCCGCCGATCGAGTGGGTCAGCGCCACCCGGCCGTCGAGCTGGCGGCCTTCGGCGCGCCCGGTCAGCTGCCACACGCACTCCACCACCTGGGCCAGCCCGGTGGCGGCCAGGGGATGGCCGCGCGCCTTCAGGCCGCCGGAGGGATTGATCGGCAGCCGTCCATCGAGCGCCGTCTCGCCATCCAGGGTGGCCGTGCCCGCCTTGCCGGGGGGCACCAGCCCGATGTCCTCCAGCGCGATCAGCTCGAAGGGCGCGAACGCGTCGTGGAGCTCGGCGAAATCCACCCGGGCCGGCCCGAAGCCCGCCATCGCGAATGCCGCCCGGGCCGCGACCTGCGTGGCGCGGAACGCCGTCAGGTCGGTGCGGTGACGCAGCGCGAGCGTGTCGGTCCCCTGCCCGATCCCCGCCACCCGCACCCGCGCCCGCTCGGCGGTCAGCACGACGGCGGCGGCCCCGTCGGAGATCGGGCAGCAGTGCAGGAGCCGGAGCGGGTCGGCGACCATGCGGCTGCCCAGCACCTCCTCGAGCGTCACCGGCTGGCGGAAGTGGGCGAGCGGGTTGCGGGCGCCATGGGCGTGGTTCTTCACCGCGACCTGGGCGATCTCCCGCTCGCCCACGCCGTGACGGGCCATGAGCGCGCGCGTGACCAGCGCGGCCAGGGCCGGCATGGTGGCGCCGTAGGACCGCTCGTAGGGGTCGATGGAGCGGCCGATCAGCTCGCTGACCCGGGGCGTGGGCAGGTGCGTCATCTTCTCGCCGCCCACCACGAGGACGCGGCGGGCCAGGCCGCTGGCCACCTGGGCGAAGCCGGCGTAGAAGGCGGCGGCGCCCGACGAGGTCGCCGTCTCGACGCGCAGGGCCGGGACGTCGGCGAACCCCATGTGGCTGGCCACGTTGGAGGCGAAGTTGCCCTCGCCGACGAACTCCTCGGGATTCATGGCCGCCACCACGACCGAGTCGGGCCGCTCCAGCCCGGCCATGGCCAGCGCCGCGTGCGCGGCCTCCGCCATGAGCGCCTGCAGCGGCTCGCTCCGCCGCCCGATGCGCGTCATGCCCGCCCCGGCGACCCAGACGTCGTGCATCCCGGCCCTATTCTAGCGGAGGGGGCCTCGAAGGGCCGGGGGCGCCGCGCGCGGCCGTCAGCGCGGGCGGGGGGCC
>JBBIIW010000462.1:0-2855 GCA_037446305.1 Candidatus Rokuibacteriota bacterium | reverse complement strand
GACGCCGACCTGGCCGCGGTCAGCACGCTGAGCCCCGTGCTGGCCGGCGCCGTCGAGGTGCGACGGCTGCGGGCCGCCCGCCGCCGGCACGCGGAGGAGCTGGCCCGGCGGACCAGCGAGATGCGGGCGCTGCTGGAGGCCGGGCGGGCGGTGACGGCCTCCCTGGACGCGAGCGAGACCGTCCGCCGGATCATGGAGGAGGCGCGCAGCGTGCTCGGCGTCCACTCGTGCAGCGTCATGACGCGGGACGCGGCCACCGGCGAGCTGGTCACCGTGGCCAGCCTCGATCTGCCGGGGCCGCTGGTGGCCCGGATCCGGGTGCGGGAAGGGGAGGGCATCAGCGGCCGGGCCGTGAGCGAGCGCCGGCCGGCGCAGAGCGAGGACCTGTTCGTCGATCCCCGCGTGCGCTTCCCGGACCTGCCGCGTCGCTCGGGGCTGCGCTCGATGCTGGCCGCCCCGCTGCGCATCGGCGAGCAGGTGATCGGCGCCATCAGCGTCTTCCGCCACGACGTCCACCGGTTCACGGCCGACGAGGAGCGCCTGCTGCTGGCGCTGGCCGACCAGGCGGCCATCGCGCTGGAGCACGCGCGGCTCTACGGCGAGCAGGAAGCCGCGGTGGCCGCCCGGACGCGCGAGCTGGACTCCCAGAAGCGGTTCGTGGAGGTGGTCCTGGAGACGCTGCCCCTGGGCGTCGTCGTGCTCGACCCCCGGCTGGCCGTCGTGCGGGCCAACGACGAGGCCATGCGGGCGTTCGGGAGCGCCGGCGTCGGGGCGCCCGTCACCGCGCTGGTGCCCCCGGCGCAGCGGGCCGGCCTCGAGGAGCGCCTGCAGGCATCGCGGGCCGGGCGCGCCGTGACCCGCTGGGAGGACGAGATGACCGTGGCCGGCGAGACGAAGACGTTCCGCTTCACGGCGGCGCCGGTCGAGCGCGAGGGCAACCACCTGGTGCTGCTGGTCGAGGACATCACGCCGGCCAAGCGGCTGGAGCGACAGATGCTGCTGACCGAGCGCCTGACCACGGCCGGCCGCATGGCGGCCGGGGTGGCCCACGAGCTGAACAACCCGCTGGCCACGATCGCCGGCTGCGCCGAGGCGCTCAGGGGCCGGCTCCGCGAGGGCGGGGTGGGGCCGAGCCCGGCCCTGGACGACTTCCGGCACTACCTGGCCCTCATCGAGGAGGAGGCCTATCGCTGCAAGGAGATCACGAGCAGCCTGCTGCAGTTCGTGCGCGACCCCGGCAGCCGCCGCGCGCCCACGGACCTCAACGGTCTCGTGCTCAAGACCATCGAGCTGCTCGGGCACCAGGGCCGCTTCAAAGGCCGCCGGTTCCTGACCGAGCTGCAGGCCGACCTGCCGGCGGTCGAGGCCAACGAGGGGCAGCTGCGGCAGGTCTTCCTCGGCATCGCGGCCAACGGCCTGGAGGCCATGGAGCCGGAGGGCGTGCTGCGCGTCCGCACGCGCCGCCGCCGCCAGGAGGTGGAGGTGGAGTTCGAGGACGAGGGGCCCGGCATTCCCGAGGAGCTGCTGCCGCGGATCTTCGACCCGTTCTTCACCACCAAGCCGCCGGGACAGGGCACGGGGCTGGGGCTGGCCATCGCCCAGGGCATCGTCACCGACCACGGCGGGCGCATCGAGGTGACCTCCCGGCCCGGCAAGGGCAGCCTCTTCCGCGTGGTGCTGCCGGCATGACCCGCCCGGTGCGCGTGCTGGTGGCCGACGACGAGAAGAACCTGCGCGAGCTGATCGTGCGCGAGCTGTCGCGCAAGGGCCACGAGGTGGAGGGGGTCGCCGACGGCGAGGCCACGCTGGCCCGGCTGGCGGAGAGCCCCTTCGACGTCCTGATCCTGGACATGAAGATGCCCCGGCGCGAGGGCATCGACGTGCTGCGGGCGCTGGCCGGGCAGCCCGAGGCGCCCCAGGTCATCGTGATGACCGGCGTGCAGGAGGTGGCCACGGCCGTCGAGGCCATGAAGCTCGGGGCCTACGACTACCTGACCAAGCCCACGCGCATCGAGGAGCTGGACGTGCTCGTGCGCAAGGCGGCCGAGAAGGCCCAGCTCGTGCGCGACAACGTGGCCCTGCGCGCCCACGCCCCCGGCGCCCAGCCCTTCGCCGGCATCGTGACCCGCAGCGCGCGCATGCAGGAGGTCCTCCGGATCGTGGACCGGGTGGCGCCGACCGACTCCAGCGTGCTGGTGCTGGGCGAGAGCGGGACCGGCAAGGAGCTGGTGGCCCGGGCCATCCACGAGCGGTCGCCGCGGGCCGGCCGCCCGTTCGTCCCCATCCACTGCGGCGCGCTGCCCCGCGAGGTGCTGGAGTCGGAGCTGTTCGGGCACGAGAAGGGCGCCTTCACCGGGGCCGTCAACGCCAAGCCCGGGCTCATCGAGCTGGCCGACGGCGGCACGCTGTTCCTCGACGAGATCGGGGAGATGGAGCCGGACAGCCAGGTGAAGCTGCTGCGGGTGCTGGAGACCGGGATGTTCTTCCGGGTGGGCGGCACCCGGCCCCGCCGGGTGGACGTGCGCATCGTGGCCGCCACCAACCGCGACCTGGGCGAGGCCATGCGGGCCGGCGAGTTCCGGCAGGACCTCTTCTACCGCATCAACACCATCACCGTCGCGCTGCCGCCCCTGCGCGAGCGGCCCGAGGACGTGGCGCTCCTGGCCCGGCACTTCCTGGAGATCAACGCCGCCTACGGGGCCCGCCGGCTCTCGGCGGCGGCCCTGGCCGCCCTGGAGCGCTACGCCTGGCCCGGCAACGTGCGCGAGCTGCAGCACGCCATCGAGCGCGCCGTCATCCTGAGCCGCGGCGAGGAGATCGCCCCCGGCGACCTGCCGCCCGAGGTGACGGGCGGC
>JBBIIW010000461.1:0-2871 GCA_037446305.1 Candidatus Rokuibacteriota bacterium | reverse complement strand
CCGTGGCCGGCTCCACGGGCGCGACCTCGGCGCGCTGGCCCAGCACGTCCCAGGGCGTGACGAGGGCGGCCGGGCCCGGCCGGCCCTCCCGCATCCGGCCGAACGCCTCCGCCACGGCGCCCGGCGCCTGGGCGGGGTGATCCACCCGTCCGGCCCACTTGGTGATCGAGCGCAGCGTCCCCAGCTGGTCGGGCAGCTCGTGCAGGATCCCGCGGCCGCGGCCGATGAAGGCGGCCGGGATATCGGCGGTCACGCACAGCGTCGGGGTGCAGGCGCCCAGCGCCGTGCAGAGCGCGGCCCCGGCGTTGAGGACGCCCGGCCCCGGCACCACCGTGAACACGCCGACCCGGCCCGTGCTCCTGGCGTAGCCGTACGCCATGTAGCCGGCCGCCTGCTCGTGGCGGGTGGTGATGAACCGGATGCGGTCGCGGGCGCCGTGCAGCGCGTCGAGCAGGTCGTAGGTGTGGGCCCCCGGGATGCCGAAGACCGTGTCGACGCCGTGGCGGACCAGACCGTCGACCAGCGCCTGGCCCGTCGTCAGGACGGGCATGCGCGCGACCCCCCCGGGCCGGCGGGTCAGGCGCGCTTCATGGGGCGCCCGCAGCAGATCTTCTGTGCGGGCGCGACCTTCCCGCACTTGACGCAGCGAAAGCCGGCCATGGCGTCCTCCTCAGAGCCGCTCGATGATCGTGGCGATGCCCTGTCCGAACCCGATGCACATCGTCTGCAGTCCGTACCGCCCCCGGGACCGCTCCAGCTCGTGCAGCAGCGTCGTCATGAGCCGCGCGCCCGAGCACCCGAGCGGATGGCCGAGCGCGATGGCGCCGCCGTTGACGTTCACGCGCCCCAGGTCGGGGTGCAGCTCGCGCTCCCAGGCCAGCACGACCGAGGCGAAGGCCTCGTTGATCTCGATGCGATCCACGTCGTCGAGACGCAGGCCGGCCCGCCGGAGGACCCGCTGGGTGGCCGGGATGGGGCCGGTCAGCATGATCGTGGGATCGACGCCGGCCAGCGCCGTGGCCACGACCCGCGCCCGCGGCGCGATGCCCAGGGCCCGGGCCCGGTCCAGGGACATCAGCAGCAGCGCCGCGGCGCCGTCGGAGATCTGGGAGGCGTTGCCGGCCGTCACGACGCCGCCGGGCTTGAACGAAGGCGCCAGCGCGGCCATCTTCTCCCGGTCCACGGGCACCCGCACGCCCTCGTCGGTGGCGAACACCGAACCGTCCGGCAGGGAAACGGGCACGATCTCGGCCGCGAAGCGTCCCTCGGCGATCGCCTGACCCGCGCGCTCGTGGCTGCGGGCGGCGTACTCGTCCAGCGCCTCGCGCTTGAGGCCCCACCGCTCGGCGACCAGCTCGGCCGAGATCCCCTGGGGCACGATCGGGTAGCGCTCCTGCAGGCGGGGCGAGAACGGACCTTCGCCGGGGCCGCTGGCATTCGAGCCCATCGGCACCCGCGTCATGTGCTCCACGCCGCCGGCGATGACGCAATCGTACTGCCCGGCCATGATGCCCATGGCCGCGAAGTTCACCGCCTGCTGTCCCGAGCCGCACATCCGATCGAGCGTGGTGCCGCAGACGTCCAGGGGCAGCCCGGCGATGAGCGCGGCGTTGCGGGCGATGTTCATTCCCTGCTCGCCCACCTGATCCACGCAGCCCAGGATGACGTCCTCGACCTCGCCCGGCTCGATCCCGACCCGACCAATGACCTCCCGGAGGACGAGAGCCGCGAGGTCGTCCGGGCGGACCGGCGTCAGGCGGCCGTTCTTCTTGCCGATCGCGGTCCGCACCGCCCCCACGATGACCGCCTCTCTCATCCTCCCCGCCTCCCTCGCGACACCGGTCTCGCTGAACGCCGGTTCATTGTACGAGCCCGGTGCCGCAGCCGCAACGTGGTGGTCGGCGGCACGCGTCGTGCAGCCAGGTGGCAGCGCTTTGAACCCGTCAACCCGGAGGGGCACATGAGGGATATCCGCGTGCGACTGCAGAAGGAACGGGACGACGCGCTGGCCCGCCTGCGCGAGCTGGGTCTCGTCGTTCGCGAGTCGGCTCCCGGCGCCGACGGCACCGACCCGGCCCGCGATCTCGCCGACCACGTGCAGGCCAGTGCCCGCCGTGACCTCGGGTTCATCGCCCGCGAGCGCCTGGCCGGCCGGGTGGCGCGGCTGAACGCCGCCCTGGCCCGCCTGGCCGACGGCACGTACGGCCTCTGCGTCGTGTGCGGAGAGGAAGTGGCCCCGGCGCGCCTGCGCGCCATTCCCGAAGCCGACACCTGTCGCGACTGCCAGGAAAAGCTGGAGCGCCAGGCGGCGGCCTGAGGCGGGCGCGCGAGGCCCGGGCGGGCGATCAGTCCCGGGGCGCCACCAGCAGGAGGGCGGCCAGCACCAGGGCCCCGCCGGCCAGGTGGGACCAGAGCACGGGCTCGCCGAGGACCAGGTAGGAGAGGCTGACGGCGCTCACCGGGAGGAGCCCCGTGAACACGGCCGCCGTGCCGGCCTGCACGTCGCGCACCCCCCGGGCCCACAGCAGGAACGCCACCACGGTGACGACGACGCCGTAGTAGGCGATCGCCAGCCAGTCCGCGAGCCTTAGGGCGGCGAGATCCACGTGCCGGGCCTGCCAGAGAGCGGGTGGCAGGAACATCGCGAACCCCAGGACGCTGATGCCGGTGGCGACGGGGAGCGGAGGCCAGCGCTGCGCGAGCGCCCGGCTGCACACCAGGAAGATCGCCTCGCAGACCACCGCCGCGAACACGAGGGCGTTGCCGAGGGCCGGATCGGCGCCCCGGGCGCGGTCCGCCGGCGCCAGCGCGTTGATCACGAGCAGCCCCGCCACCGCGAGGGCGACGGCGCCGGTGCGCCGGCGCGTCCAC
>JBBIIW010000460.1:0-2874 GCA_037446305.1 Candidatus Rokuibacteriota bacterium | reverse complement strand
CCGGGGCCCGGCCGGCCAGCACGATGAGGCTGTTGGCGAGCGCCCGGCCGTCTCGCCGGCCGGCCAGGGCCCGGTCCAGGCGGCACAGCGCGCGGTACAGGGCGGCCAGTCCCGGCCCCAGGCGCTCGTGGTGGAGCACCGTGGAGGGGATCGCGTTGGTCACGCCGTGGACGCCCCAGGCAGCCAGCGGCGTCAGGCCGGCCTCGGCGAGCAGCCGGCGGACCTCCCCCGCGGTGTAGAGCCGGAGCCGCCCGTAGCCGGGGTACCGCACCCAGCAGCCGGCCCGGGGCACGCGTGTGAGCGCCCGCCAGGCCTCGCCCACTCGCACCCCGTACCCGAGCGGATCGCCCATCAGGGCGGACAGCCAGGCCCAGGCGAGGTCCAGGCTCCACCGGTGCTCGCAGTCCAGGAGCAGCCGGCCGCCCGGGCGCAGCACGCGGGCCAGCTCGCCCAGCACGCCCGCCGGGTCGGCGACGAACGACAGCGTGCTGCCGCAGCAGACGACGGCGTCGAAGCTCGCCGGCGCGTACGGCAGCGCCTCCAGCGCCCCCTGCACCAGCGGCAGCCCGGGCAGGCGGCGCCGGGCCCGGGCCAGCAGGCGCCCGGCGATGTCCACCCCGTGGGTGGTGTACCCCAGCTCCCGCAGGATCGCCGCCTGGAAGCCGGTGCCGCAGCCGGCGTCGAGCGCCCGGCCCCGGGCCCCGCCCGGCGGTGCCAGCGCCGCCCTCAGGAGGGCGTGGAGCGTCGCGTAGAAGTGCTCGTACCAGGGCTCGAGGACCTCGTAGTCCCCGGCCATGGCGTCGAACCGCCGCGCGACCTCGGCTCGCATGCTGCTAGTCTATGCGCGGGCCGGACATGACCGAGCGGCGGACCGAGCGCGAGCGGACCCCGGGGCCGGTGCGCGCGCCCATGCGGGTGCTGGGCGCCGGCGACGACGGCCACGGCGGCTCCGTGGCCCGGCTGCTGGCGCGCATGCGCCACTCGGCCTTCCAGGGCCGCAAGCTGGGCGAGGCCTTCGAGGCCTGGCGGCAGCTCATCGACGGCCGGAGCCTGATCGCGATGGGGCTGGCCGGGTCGCTGGCCAGCGCCGGGCTGGGGCCGCTGGTGGCCTGGCTCGTCGAGCACGGCTACGTGGACCTGCTGGTCTCGACCTCCGCCAACGTCACCGAGGACCTCCTGGAGCCGCGCGGCGCGCGGTTCTGGCAGATCGACCCCGACCGGGTGGACGACGCCGAGCTGTGGCGGCGCCGCCTCTACCGCTTCTACGACCACGTGGTGGCCGCGCAGGACTACGACGCCATGGAGGACTTCACGGGGCGCTTCTTCGAGCACCTCGCCGCCCGCTGGGCCGGGCCCTCGATCGCCGGGGTGCAGTTCATGCGCGAGTTCGGCCGCTGGCTGGACGAGGCCGGCCTGCGGGGGACGATCGCCGCCACCTGCTGGCGCCACCACGTGCCCCTGTTCGTCCCGGCCGCGCCCGACGGCCCGCTGGCCGAGGGCTACCGCACGGCCGGCCGGCGCGGCCCGGTCGTGGACTTCTTCCAGGACTACGAGATCGCGCTGGCGATCATGAACCGGTTCATGCCGCCCGGGCCGGGCACGGCGGCCATCTTCCTGGGCGGCGGCGTCCCCAAGGACTTCATCCAGATCATCGCCACCAGCGTGCACGCCATCCGGGGCGGCGCCGAGGCCTGTCCCCACCGGGCGGCCATCCAGATCACCACCGACAACCCGGTCTTCGGCGGCCTGGGGGGCGCCGGCGTGGGCAGCGAGTGCATCTCGTGGGGCAAGGAGGCGCCGGACGGACGGAACGTGACCCTGTTCGCCGACGTCACCATCGCGCTGCCGCTGCTGTGCCAGGGACTGGCCGAGCACTACGGGCCGGCCCACGTCCGGCCGGCCCGCGCCGCCATCGCCGCCCAGGTCTCGCCGCTGCTGGCGCGCTGACTCAGAGCGGCGGCATCCCCCAGAAGACGGGCTCCGGCGTCAGGCGCACGCCGAACCGCGTCTCGACCGCCTCCTGGATCTGCCGGGCGAAGGCCACCACGTCGGCGGCCCGGCAGCCCTCGTGAGCGACGATGGCCAGGGCGTGGCGGGTGGAGAGCCCCACCGGCCCCGCGCGGTGGCCCCGGCGGAAGCCGGCCCGCTCGATGAGCCAGGCGGCGGCGAGCTTCACGCCGCCGTCCGGCTGGGGCCAGCGCGGCATGGACGGGTCCTGGGTCAGCATCTCGACCTTGGCCGCCTGGGCCGGGGTCACGATGGGGTTGGTGAAGAAGGAGCCGCAGGACCGCCGGTCCGGATCGGCGGCGTCGGCGGGGTCGATGACCATGGCCTTGGCGCGCCGGATGGCGAGCACGGCCTGGCGCACGTCGGCGAGCGCGGGGCGGCTCACGCCCTGGACCTCCAGGGCGCGCTCCAGCTCGGCGTAGCGGGTGCCGGGCGGGCCGCCGGGCCGCAGGCGGTAGCGCACGGCCAGCACCACGTAGCGGCCGGGCTCCCGGCTCTTGAAGAGGCTGTCGCGGTAGCGGAAGCGGCACTGCCGGCGCGCCAGCGTCACCACCCGCCCCGAGCGCGTGTCCAGCGCGCGCACGTCCACGAGCGTCTCGCTCACCTCCTGGCCGTAGGCGCCCACGTTCTGGATGGGCGTGGCGCCGACCAGACCAGGAATCCCGCTCAGGCACTCCAGCCCCGCCCAGCCCCGCGCCACCACCGAGGCCACCAGCGCGTCCCACGGCTCGCCGGCGGCCGCCGTGACCTCCACGGCGCCCCGCGCCGGACACGTCTCGACCCCGCGCAGGCCGATGCGCACGACCAGCCCCGGCACGCCGTCGTCGGCGACGACCAGGTTGGAGCCGCCGCCCAGGACGTGGAACG
>JBBIIW010000459.1:0-2881 GCA_037446305.1 Candidatus Rokuibacteriota bacterium | reverse complement strand
GCCGTGGCCCCGGTGCGCCGCGCCGCCCGCGCCGCGTCGAGCGCCGCGCCGGCGCGCTGCCTGGTGGTGGACGACGACCCCCAGGTCCGCGAGATGATCCGCGACATCCTGTCCAACGCCGGCCACAAGGTGGTGGTGGCGGTGGACGGCGCCGACGGCGTCGAGCGGTTCAAGGCGGACCGGACCTTCGACCTGGTCATCACCGACCTGTCCATGCCCAGGATGAACGGACTGCAGCTGGCGCGCGTCTGCAAGACGATCAAGCCGGCGGTGCCGGTGGTGATGCTCACCGGCTGGGGCGTGCTGCTCAGCGAGGACGAGCTCGCCCAGCACGGCGTGGACGAGGTCCTCACTAAGCCCGTTCGCATGGATCAGATCCTCGGCACGATGGCCGCGGTGCGCGGGCGGGCGGCGGCGGCCGGACCGGGAGGGCGGCCATGACGAGCCCGATCATCACCGAGGCGGTCCGCGCCCTGGTGGACCGCCGGGACCTGACGCGGATCGAGGCGGCGGCGGCGATGGAAGCGATCATGTCGGGCGCGGCGACCAACGCCCAGATCGCGGCGTTCCTCACCGCGCTCCGCATGAAGGGCGAAACGGTCGAGGAGCTGATCGGCTTCGCCCAGGTCATGCGCCAGAAGGCGGTCCGGGTGCGCTCGCGGGGCGACGAGGTGGCGGCGCTCACCGGCACCGACCGCGAGATGCTCATCGACACCTGCGGCACCGGGGGCGATGCCGCCGGCACCTTCAACGTGTCCACGGCCACCGCCTTCGTCGTGGCCGGGGCCGGGCTCAAGGTGGCCAAGCACGGCAACCGCTCGGTCTCCTCGCTGTGCGGATCGGCCGACGTGGTCGAGACGCTGGGCATCCGGCTGGACCTGGCGCCGTCCAGGGTGGCCCGCTGCCTGGACGAGGTGGGCATCGGCTTCCTCTACGCCCCGCTGCTGCACACGGCCATGAAGCACGTCATGGCCGCCCGCCGGGAGATGGGCGTGCGGACGGTCTTCAACATGCTGGGCCCGCTCACCAACCCGGCCGGGGCCAACGCCCAGGTCATCGGCGTCTACTCACCGGCGCTCACGGAGCCGCTGGCGCGCGTGCTGGCCGAGCTGGGCACCGTGCGGGCCTTCGTGGTGCACGGGGCTGACGGCCTGGACGAGATCTCGAACACGGGCGAGAGCCGGGTCAGCGAGGTGCGCGAGGGCGTGGTCCGCACCTTCACCGTGCGGCCCGAGGACTTCGGGCTGCCGCGGGCCGGCATCGCCGACCTGCGGGGCGGTGACCGCGAGCAGAACGCCCAGATCATCCGGGCCATCCTGGACGGCGAGCGGGGACCCCGGCGGGACATCGTGGTCATGAACGCCGCCGCCGCCCTGGTGGCGGGGGCCAGGGCCCGGGACCTCCGGGACGGCGTCGCCCGCGCCAGCGAGGCCATCGACTCCGGCGCGGCCCGCGCCAAGCTCGCCGCCCTCGTGGACCTGAGCCGCAAGCTGGCCGAGGAGAAATAAGAAGCCGCGCCCACAGGGGCGTATGGGCGCGGCCTGGAAGCGATCGGCCGAGCGCCGCGGGCCGGCCAGGTTGGGCACCGGCTCCGCAACCGACCGCCCCCTGCCCGGAAGAACAGCAAGAGCCGTACCGGCCGGATCCGCCGCGAAACGCCGGTCTTCGGCGGGGCGACTGAACGGGTTTACCCTGCGGCTGCCCCCGAAGTTTCTTGCTCGTGGGGAGGAGGGTTCCCATGCGGTTCGAGACCCTGGCCGTGCACGCCGGCCACACCCTGGACCCCGCCACCGGCGCCGTCGCCCCGGCCATTCACCCCTCGACGACGTTCGAGCGCGACCCCGACGGCACCTACCCGCGCGGTCACCTTTACAGCCGGAACAGCAACCCGAACCGCGACGCGCTCGAGCGGTGCCTGGCGGCGCTGGAGGGCGGGGCGGCGGCGGCGGCCTTCGCCTCCGGCACGGCGGCCACCGCGGCCGTCTTCGGAGCCCTCCGGCCGGGAGACCGGGTGGTCGCCCCGCAGGATGTCTACCACGGCACGGCCCGGCTGCTCCGCGAGCACCTGAGCCGCTGGGGGCTGGCGCCGGCCTTCGTGGACATGACCGATCCGGCGCAGGTGGAGGCCGCCCTGCGCGCGGCCCCCCGGCTGGTGTGGGTGGAGACCCCGTCGAACCCGATGCTGCAGGTCACCGACCTGGCGCGCGTGGTGGCCCAGGCCCGCGAGGCGGGGGCGCTCGTGGCCTGCGACAACACGCTCGCCACCCCGGCGCTGCAGTCCCCTCTGGCGCTGGGCGCTGACCTGGTCGTGCACTCCTCGACGAAGTACCTGGGCGGCCACAGCGACGTGATGGGCGGCGTCGTCGTGGGTCGGACCGCCGACGGGCTCTTCGCCGAGGTGCGGAAGAACCAGGCCCTCACCGGCGCCGTGCCGGCGCCGTTCGACTGCTGGCTGCTGCTGCGCTCGATCCGCTCGCTGCCCTACCGCATGCGGGCCCACTGCGAGCACGCCCTGCGCGTGGCCACGTTCCTGCGCGGCCGGCGCGGGGTCCGCGCGGTGCACTACCCCGGGCTGCCCGACCATCCCGCGCACGCGCTGGCAGCGCGCCAGATGCGCGGCGGCTTCGGCGGCGTGGTGTCCGTGGAGGTCGAGGGCGGGCGCGAGGCGGCGATGGCGGTGGCGGCCAAGGTGCGGCTGTTCACGCGGGCCACGTCGTTCGGCGGGGTCGACAGCTCCATCGAGCACCGGGCCTCGATCGAGCCGCCGGGGACCCGCACGCCCGAGGGGCTGCTCCGGCTGAGCATCGGCCTGGAGCACCCGGACGACCTGATCGAGGACCTGGACCAGGCGCTTTGAGCGGGAGGGCGGGGAGGGTCAGGG
>JBBIIW010000458.1:0-2881 GCA_037446305.1 Candidatus Rokuibacteriota bacterium | reverse complement strand
CGACCCCGTGGCGGTGCACCAGGCCCGGGTGGGCGTGCTGGCGGTGCGGGTGGGCGCCGCCCTGGGCCAGGCCCGCCCGCACCTGATCGAGCTGGGGGCGGCGGGCTGCCTGATGGACATCGGCCTCTGGCAGCTCCCCGCCGGGCTCGTCGGCCGGGTGGGCGGGCTCACGCCGCAGGAGCAGGCCCGGTACGAGACGCACCCGCAGGCGGCGGCCGAGCTGATCCGGGGCTGGACGCCTCCCTGGCCGCGGCTCCCGGAGATCGTCCTGCAGCACCACGAGCGGGAGCAGGGCCAGGGGTTCCCCCGGGGGCTGACGGGCGAGGCGATCCTCCTGCCGGCGAAGATCCTGGGCCTGGTGGACAGCTACGCCGCCCTCACCGGCCCGGCCGGTCTCCGGCCCCACGAGGCGATGCGCGAGATCCTCCGCGCCCGGCACCAGGCCTTCCCGGCGTCCCTCGTCAAGGCGCTCCTCAACGAGATCTCGGTCTTCCCCCCGGGCACCCTGGTGCGCCTGAACAGCGGCGAGGTGGGCCGCGTGGTGGCGGTGAACCGCCACCACCCGCTGCGGCCGCGGGTCGAGATCCCGGACCCGCGCTCGGGGAATTTCAAGGTCGTCGATCTCTCCGAGGCGCCCTTCCTCTACATCACCAGCCCCGTGACCGACGGCCCCCGCTGATGGCGCAGTACGAGATGACCCTGCGGGAGTACTGGCTGATCGTGGTGCGCCGCCGCGTCACCATCATCGCCTGCACGCTCCTGGTCGCGTTCTTCAGCTTCTGGTTCGCCCGGCAGAAGGCCCCCGTCTACGAGGCGACGGCGGCGGTGAAGTACGAGCCGTCCACGGCGCTGTCAGGACTGCTGGTGGAGGTGCTTTCCTACTCCAGCGCCGACTCCATCGAGACCCAGGCCGCGCTCGTCAAGAGCTACCCCATCCTGGAGGAGGTCGCGCGCCGTCTGGGGCGGCTGCCGGGGCCCGCCGGCGGGGAGGCGGCGCGGGAGTCGAAGGCCTACGTCGCGGCCCTCGACGCCCTCGCGGCCCGCATCCGCACCACCCGGGTGCCGAACACCGCCATCCTGGAGATCACCGCGGTCTCCAGCAACCCCGCCGAGGCCCGCGACCTGGCCAACACCGTCGCCGCCGCCTACCGGGACTACAACCGGGCCCAGCGCAACGCCCGCATCACCGAGGCCCGCAAGTTCATCGAGGCCCAGGTGAGGGAGGTCGAGGCCCGGCTCAAGCAGGCGGAGGAGGAGGTCTGGGCCTTCCGGGAGGCCAACCGGATCATCGCCCCCGGCGCCGAGTCCTCGGTGCTCCTGTCGCTGTTCACCCAGCTCCGCGGCGACATCGAGCGCACGCGGCAGCAGCGCACCGAGCTGGAGCTGGCCCAGCGGCGCCTGGCCCAGTCCGATTCGGGGCCGGCCGACCGGGTCTTCGTGGACAGCAGCAACCCCGCGCTGCAGCGGCTGCAGGCCACGCAGGTGGAGCTGCTGCTGGAGCGCAACAACCTGGCCCTGGAGGTCACCGGGGAGCACCCCCGGCTGCAGGCGCTCGACGACCGGCTCCGGGAGGTGCGGGCCGAGATGCGCCGGGAGGTGGCGGCCCAGATCGCCCTGCTGCGCAGCCGGGAGGAGATCCTCAACCGGCAGATGGGCGAGCTGCTGCAGAAGAATCGCGAGGTGCCGGCCATCGAGCTGGGCCTGGCCCGGCTGCAGCGCGACGCCAAGGTCAACGACGACCTGCTGACCCTGCTCAAGACCCGGCACCAGGAGGCGCTCATCAAGGAGTCGGAGTCCATCGAGGAGGTCTCGATCGTCCAGCCGGCCACCGAGCCCGCGGGGCCGGTGGGCGCCGAGACCCTCAACACGGTGATCGTCGGCGCCCTGCTCGGCCTGCTGCTGGGGCTCATCCTGGCCTTCGTGCAGGAGACGCTGGACACCTCCATCGGCACCATCGAGGACGTCGAGACCTACCTGCAGGTGCCGGTGCTCGGCATCGTGCCCCACATCGACGCCCGCGAGGCCGTGCAGCGCCTGGTCGCCCGGCGGCCCTCGCTGGCCGGCCTGGACGCCGACGCCCTGCAGGCCCACGCGTTGCTGATCACCCACTTCGACCCCAAGTCGCCGGTGGCCGAGGCCTACCGCACCCTGCGCACCAACGTGCAGTTCATGCGGATGGAGCGCCAGGGCAAGGTCCTGGTCGTCACCAGCCCGACCCTGCAGGAGGGCAAGACGACGACCATCGTGAACCTGGCCCTGTCGATGGCCCAGAACGGTCAGCGCACGCTGCTGGTGGGCGCCAACCTGCGCCGGCCCAGCATCCACCGCTTCTTCGGCATCGAGCGGGAGCCGGGGCTGTCCGACGTCCTGGTCGGCAACGCGCGCTGGCAGGACTGCATCCGCACCGTGGCCGACATCCTGATGGGCCGGTTCGAGATGGAAGACATCATGGCCTCGCCCGGCCTCGACAACCTGCACATCATCGAGTCCGGGCCCGTGCCGGCCAACCCGTCGGAGCTGCTGTCCACGCCGGCCATGGCCCGGTTCCTGCGCGAGGTGCGCGAGGAGTACGACATCGTGCTCATCGACACGCCGCCGGTGCTGCCGGTCACCGACTCGGCGATCGTCGCCGCCCAGGTGGACGGCGTCATCCTCGTCTACCAGGCGGGCAAGGTCGGCCGGCTGGTGCTCAAGCGGGCCAAGGCCCACCTGGAAGCCGCCCGGGCGCAGGTCTGGGGGGTCGTCCTCAACGACGTGCAGGCCGAGATCGCCGGCTACGCCTACACGCACTACTACACCCACTACTACGGCGAGGAGGCGCCCGGGGAGGCGGCCCCCGGTCCGCTGGGGCGCGCCTGGCAGGCCCTGCGGCGCGGCTGGC
>JBBIIW010000457.1:0-2882 GCA_037446305.1 Candidatus Rokuibacteriota bacterium | reverse complement strand
CCGGCACCGCGGTCGCCGGCGGGATGGGCGCCGGCGGGCGTGGCACCGTGCTCGAGCGGAGCTGGCGATTGAGCGAGTCCACGCGCGCGGACAGCTCGTCCACGCGGGCGCTCAGCCGGGTGAGGCTCGTGGCCAGGCCGTCCACCCGGCCGCCGAGCGACGCGATCTGCCGCTCCAGCTCCGCCGTCTGGCCGCGCACGCGGCTGTCCACCTGCGGGCCCAGCGTCTCCACGTGCGCGCGCAGCTGCCGGGCGCCGGCCTGCAGGGCCGCGATGTCGGCCCGGAGCTGCGTCAGGTCATCCTGGGTGGCCGTCCCGGTCACGTCGTGGACGCCGGCACAGCCGCCGGCCAGCAGGAGGGCGGCGAGGATCCCGGCCGGAATCCTCGCCGTGACGCGAGACCTCGTCAGCGAGGCTTGACCAGGAAGTGCGCGCGCCGGTTCCTGGCCCAGCACGACTCCCCCTTCTCGAAGCAGGCGGGACGCTCCTCGCCGTAGCTGATGATCGTGATGCGGTCGGACTGCACGCCCTGCGCGACGAGGTAGTTCATGGCCGCCTTGGCGCGCCGCTCACCGAGGGCGAGGTTGTACTCGTTGGTGCCGCGCTCGTCCGCGTGCCCCTCGATCAGCACCAGCATGTTCGGGTGCTGCTTGAGCCAGGCCGCGTTGGCGTCGAGCACCACCGCGTCGTTGGGGCGGATGTCGTAGCGGTCGAAGTCGAAGTGGATGTCCTTCAGCTCGGGCACGGCCGCGAACTCCTGCGGCGCCGGCCGCGCCGCGCCCGTCGCTCCCGGCGCCGTCGTCGTGCTCATCGCCGTCCCGGGCTGGCCGGGCGCCATCGGCGTGCCGGCCGTCCCGCTTCCCGGCTGCGTTCCTGCCTGCGCGCCGGACTGCATGCCCGGCTGCGTGGTCTCCGTGCCCATCGTGGTCCCGCCCGGACGCCCGGCCACGGCGCCCGGGCCGACCGAGGTCGTGCCCGTCACATCCCTCGCCGCCGTCGCGCCGGCCGCCCCGGTCGGAGCGGGCGCTGACGCCTGCGTCGTCGCCGGCCGCTTCGCACAGCCGACCAGGACGATCGCGAGCATCAGCATGACCACGAGAGTTCCATTCCGACAACGGGTTAGCATGAGGCCTCCTTTTCGCTCACGCCCTCTGGCGCAAGGCCGCCCCGATCGTATCACGGCAGCCGAGGCGACCAGGAAGGACTTGTGTGCTCCGCCGGCCCTCGGCTGAGGAGGGTCTGCTCGGATCCGTCGGCGAGCATCGCGTAGAGCTTCCACGCCCCCAGACGGTTGGACTGGAAGACCAGGTGACGCCCGTTGGGGGCCCAGGAGGGGCTCTCGTTGTCGCCCGGCCCGGCGGTGAGGCGCCGGGGATTGGAGCCGTCCACGTTGATCAGCCACAGGTCGAAGGTGCCCTGCCGGGCCGTGTAGGCGATGACATCGCCGCGCGGGGACCAGCGCGGCTGGGTGTGGTGGCCGCCGGAAGTGAGCTGCCGCACGCTGGCGC
Organism: Candidatus Rokuibacteriota bacterium; assembly: GCA_037446305.1. Lineage (GTDB taxonomy): Bacteria > Methylomirabilota > Methylomirabilia > Rokubacteriales > CSP1-6 > JBBIIW01. The sequence goes on along the minus strand of JBBIIW010000457.1, from coordinate 1,375 downwards.
CCTCGGCGTCCATCACGAAGATGTTGGCGGTGCCCGCCCGGTCGGACACGAAGGCGATCTGCCGGCCCGACGGGGCCCAGGTGGGGTCGGTGTCGATGCCGGCGTGACGGGTCAGCCGCCGGAACGCCCCGGTGGCCAGGGTGAGCACGTAGATCTCCGGGTTGCCGTCCTTGGACAGCGTCAGGGCCACGTGCTTGCCGTCGGGGCTCCAGGCCGGCGAGGAGTTGATGCCGACGAAGGCCGCCAGCGTCTGGTCGGGGCGGCGCTCGAAGGGGAAGGCCCGGAACAGGTCCGGGTAGCCGTTGCGGTAGGACAGGAAGGCCAGCGACCGGCCGTCGGGGCTCCACATCGGCATCAGGTTGATCGTCTTGTTGTGAGTCACCGGCCGGGCGTCGTGCCCGTCGTAGTCGGCGATGTAGATCTCCTTCGCGCCGCGCGGGCCCAGGACGTAGGCGATCTTCGTGTCGGCCACGCCCGGCTCGCCGGTGAACTGCAGCACGATCTCGTCGGCGATCTTGTGGGCCAGCCGGCGCGCCTGCTCGACGGCCATCTGGTACTTCTTGCTGGCGATCAGCCGGTACTCGGGCGTCGTCAGATCGTACAGGCGCATCTCGGTGCTCAGCCGGTCGCCGTTGATGCTCAGCAGGCCGTGGACGCCGGCGTGCGCGCCGGCGGCCGCGAACTCCGACCAGGACTGCTTGAGCGCCGTCGGGTTGTCGGGCGGGATGGAGCCGCTGGCGGCCACCACGCTGAACAGGCCGGTGAAGGTCAGGTCGGCCCCGGCCACCGAGGCCAGCAGCCGGGCGTGGCCCCCGCGGTCCGCGCCGCCCACGACCGTGAACTCGGGGATGGCGATGTTCAGCTTCCGGGCGCCGCCGCCGGTCACGTTGAGGAAGACGTCCACGGCCTGCGCGCGGAGCGGGGGCGGCGGCGGCCAGCCCAGCAGGGGCACCAGCACCGCGAGCAGGAGCACGGCGAGGAGGACGAGGCGCGTGACACGCATGACTACCCTCGATTCATGTAGTGGAATCCGAGGTGGACGCGGAGCAGCGGGGCCTTGAACTCGGCCGGCAGCTCGCGGAAGGGAGCCGCCTCGGCCACCGCCCGCAGCGCGGCCTGGTCGTAGAGGAAGTTGCCCGAGCTCTGCTCGACGCTCGACCGCAGCACCTTCCCGTCGCGCCCGATCTCGAAGACGATGACCACCCGGGCGCCGTCGTCCGTCTGGCCGGGCGGCTGCCAGCGCTGGGTGATCCGCGCCTGGAGCTCGCGCAGGTACCAGGCGAAGGGGAAATCGCCGACGTCGAGCGTGAGCGCTCCCGAGCCCTGCGGCGAGCCGCCGGGGCGGCCCAGCGGCGGCGCCGGCGGCGGTGGCGGC
>JBBIIW010000456.1:0-2929 GCA_037446305.1 Candidatus Rokuibacteriota bacterium | reverse complement strand
GGCGCCGCCGCGCAGCCGCCCGGCGCGCCCGGGCGGGTCACGGCGGCGGCGGCCGGCGGTGAGGTGACCGTCCTGGCCGATCGCCTGGAAGAGGTCACGGCCGACAACCTGCTCATCGCCACCGGCAACGTGGAGGTCACGCGCGGCACCGCCCGCCTCCTGGCCGATCGCGTCGAGATCAACACCGAGACGGGGGCCGCGGTGGCCGAGGGACGGGTGCTCTTCTACGACGGCGAGGACCGCCTGACCGGCGGCCGGATCGAGTACAACTTCCGGACCGGGACCGGCGTGGTGTACGAGGGGCGGGCCCGGGCCGCGCCCTACTACCGCCTGGGCGGCGAGCGGATGGAGCGGTTCGGGGAGAACCAGTACCGCGTGCGCCGCGGCACCTTCACCACCTGCGAGGGCGATCCCCCGGCCTGGTCGGTCCGCTTCGGCTCGGCCACCGTGGACCTGGAGGAGGGCCTCTACGGCACCAACGCGTCGTTCTGGGTCCGCAGCATCCCCGTGGTGCCGTTCATCCCGTTCTTCGCCGCCGCCATCCGGCGCGAGCGGCAGACCGGCTTCCTGTTCCCGCGCGGGGGCGTCTCCTCGTTCAAGGGCCCCTTCGCCGAGATCCCGTTCTTCTGGGCCATCTCCGACAGCCAGGACGCCACCATCACCCTGAACCTGTACGGGGACCGGGGCCTGGGGACCGAGCTGCGGTACCGCTACCTGTTCTCCGAGACCCACCGGGGCGAGATCGGCGGCTTCTACCTGAACGAGACGTTCGTGGACGAGAACGAGATCCCCGCCGACGAGCAGGAGGGCCGGGATGCCAACCGGGCCTACGCCCGCCTGCGGCACGAGTGGCTGCTGGCGCCGGGCCTGTCGCTCAAGGCGGACCTCCACGGGGTGTCGGACGACTTCGTCTTCCGCGACTACGGTGACGCCCTGTCCACGCGCAGCGCCCAGCGGGTGGAGTCCGACCTCTTCCTGACCTGGAACCGCCCGGCCTGGAACGTCGTCGGCAGCCTGTTCGCCTACCAGGACCTGACGACCCGCCGGCCCGTGGAGCTGCACCGGCTGCCCGAGATCACCATCAACCGCCACGGCCGGCCGGTCCCCGGGCTGCCCGGCGTGCTGTGGGACCTGGAGACCAGCGGGACGCGGGTCGTGCGGGACGTCGGCTCCGACGGCACCCGGCTGGACCTCCACCCCCGGCTGTTCCGGCCCGTCCCGGTGGGCGGCTACTTCACCGTGACGCCCTTCGTCCGGCCCCGGCTCACCGCCTACGACGCCACCGTCACCGGCACGCGCCTCACCGAGAACGGAGGCTTCGTGGTGGAGCAGACGGCCGCCGACGAGCGCCTGCGCTCGCTCCTCGAGGCCGGCACGGACCTCGAGGCCCGCGCGTCGCGGATCTACGGATGGGGAGGCCGGGCCGGCATCGACGCCGTGCTGCACACGATCGAGCCCCGCGTCAACTACACCTGGCTGGACGGCGACAACCTGGACCGCATCCCGGACTGGGGCAGCCCCATCGACCTCATCGAGCACACGCACCGGGTCACCTACGCCCTGACGAACCGGCTCCTGGCCCGCTCGGTGGCGCCGGAGGGCACGGAGGCCCGCCGCTGGGAGGCCATGCGCTTCACCGTGGCGCACTCGTACGACCTCACGCCCGGCGACCGTCCCCTGGGGGAGCTCCTGGCCGACCTCATCCTGGACCCGGGCCAGGTCCTCCGGTTCCGGGGGCAGACCGCGGTGAGCGTCTACGGCGAGGGGGTGCAGACGGCGATCACCGACCTGACGGTGAGGCTGCCGGCCCTGAGCGCGGCCATCGGGACCCGGTACAGCGAGCCCGACGACGTGAACTTCGTGCAGGCCAGCCTGCTGGCCGAGCTCGCCCCGTGGGCGGTCGGCCGGGTCTCGGCCGACTGGGATGTGCGGACCGATACGTTCGTGGAGGGCCGCGTCGGGGTAGATTTGCGCTGGCAATGCTGGGCGCTGACCATCGAGTTCGTCTCCCGGAGCGAGCGCGAGGACGAGGTGCGCTTCGGCGTCAACCTGCTCGGGGTCGGGGCCCCGCTGACGGTCTCGGCCGGGATCGGCGCCCTGACCGGGGGCGCGGGGGGCGGCGTGCGATGATTCCCTTCATCGATCTGACCCGGCAGCACGCGGCCCTCCGGGCCGAGCTGGCGGCGGCCGCCGAGCGCGTCCTGGCCTCGGCCCGGTTCGTGCTCGGTCCCGAGGGCGAGGCGCTCGAGCGGGAGGTGGCCGCCCTGGCCGGCGTGCGGCACGGCATCGGCGTGGGCTCGGGCACCGACGCGCTGCGGCTGGCGCTGGCCGCGGTCGGGGTGCGGCCCGGCGACGAGGTCATCACGCCGGCCTTCTCGTTCGTGGCCTCCAGCTCCACGATCGTCATGCTCGGCGCCGCCCCCGTCTTCGTGGACGTGGACCCCGCGACGTACGCCCTCGACGTGGCGGCGGTCGAGCGCGCCATCACGCCGCGCACGCGGGCCATCGTCGCCGTGCACCTCTACGGCCACCCGGCGGCGATGGACCGGCTCTCGGTGCTGGCCCGGGCGCACGGGCTGGCCCTGGTGGAGGACGCCGCCCAGGCCATCGGCGCCGCGTTCGACGGCCGCCCGGTCGGCGCCTGGGGCGATGCCGCCTGCCTGTCCTTCTATCCGACCAAGAACCTGGGGGCCTGCGGCGACGGCGGCATGGTCCTCACGGCCCGCGACGATGTGGCCGAGCGGGTGCGCCGGCTGCGGCACCACGGCGACGCCGGCCGGTACCGGCACGTCGAGCTGGGGTACTGCAGCCGGCTGGACGAGCTGCAGGCGGCCCTGCTCCGCGTGAAGCTCCCGCGGCTGGCGGCGTGGACGGAGGCCCGGCGGCGCATCGCGGCCCGGTACCGCGCGCGCCTCGGGGACCTGCCGCT
>JBBIIW010000455.1:0-2951 GCA_037446305.1 Candidatus Rokuibacteriota bacterium | reverse complement strand
ATCAGCTCCATCTCCGTGGGAATGGCCCGGCCCGTCTCCCACTCGCCCGACTCGACGCGGCCGCGGAGCACCCGCTCGATCTGCACGTGCAGCGGGACGCCGGGATGGAAGGTCCCCCGAGAACGTCTCATTTGTCCGGACAAACGTACATTTGTCCGGGCGCCGGCGTCAAGGGGCGCGGCGGCCGGCGGCGCTGGCGGGCTGCCGCACGACCGCGATGGCCTCGATCTCGATGAGCATGCCCTCGATGGCGAACCGGCTGATCTCGATCAGGGTGCTGGCGGGCTTGTTGTCCTTGAAGTACTCATTGCGGACCTCGTTGACCTTCGGGCGGTCGTCGACGTCGGCCAGGTACACGGTGACCTTGGTGACGTCGTCCAGCGTGCCGCCGGCCGCCGCCAGGGCGAGCTTCAGGTTGTCGAGCACCTTCCGGGTCTGCGCCACCACGTCGCCGCGACCGACCAGGTTCCCCTGCTCGTCGATGGCGCCCTGGCCGGACACGTAGATGGTGTCCCCGGCCCGGACGGCGTCGCTGTAGTGGCTGATCGGCTCGGAGAGCCCCTGGGCCCGGATCAGCGTGTGCGTCGGCATCGCTCGCCTCCTCTCTCAGGTGACCTCGATGGCGAGGTCACGGCTGCGGTATCCACTGATGGGGTTCAGATCCATGGGGCAGGCGCTGACGGCGGCCACCAGGTCGACCAGCGCCCGCAGCTCGACGACGTCGCCCGGCCGGGCCAGCGACTCGCCGAACTCGACCCGGCCGTCGGGGTACCGCATGTTCTGAAAGAAGTTGACGGGATGCGGCAGCTGATGGCGGGCCAGGCCCCACCCGGCCAGCGCCTCCAGGAAGTTGTCCGAGCAGCTGCGGTGTCCGGTGACGCCGAAGTCGTACTCGTAGCGCCAGGGGTCGCAGGCGGCGATAAGCATGTCGTGGCGCCCGGTGTCGTCCCGGACGAACGCCACCAGCGGGCGCCGCCGGTTGCTGCGGAAGGTGTCGCCCGCGGTCGGGAACAGCCGCCCGATCGACACCAGGGTGTGGATGGTGCTGACCCACTCCGTCAGGTCGCCGGCGTTGAAGGCGACGAAGTCGGCCACCTGCTGGCCCTCGACGTTGATGATGCGGAGCGTCTGCCCGGCGGCGAGGGTGACCGCGCGGGCGGTGCCGGCCGGGATGCGCGTGGGCAGCATGGCCGGTTCACCCGGCCGACAGGAAGTCGAGCGCGGTCAGCGCATGGACCTGGATGGTCGTCACGTAGTCCTCCAGGGTGATGTACTCGTCGGGCGCGCCCAGGTTGTAGGGGCGCGGGCCGAACACGGCGACCGGCATCCCGGCCCGGCGGAACACCCGGGCGTCGGTCGCCGGCGCGCCGATGGTCAGGGCCGGCGCCACCCCGCGCACCTCGGTCACCGCCCGGCGAGCCAGCGCGAACAGCTCGTGGTCCGGCGGCGAGTAGTTGGGCTCGCTCCGCCGGAGCACCTCGTAGGAGGCGCCACGGTGCGAGCGGACGATGCGGCCCACCTGCTGCAGCAGCAGGGCCCCGGGCACCCCGGGCGGCAGCCGCACGTCCACCTCGGCCTCGCAGCGGTCGGCGGTGAGGTTGACCTTGGCCCCTCCGCGGATGGTGCCGGGGTTTACGTTCACCGACGACAGGACGTCGGTGGCGCCGGCTCCGAGCAGCTCGTCCGTGAGCGCCCGGCCGGCATCGATGGTCCGCAGGAAATCCTCCGGCACGGCCCAGGGCCGCGTCTCCAGCGCCCGCAGCGCGGCCAGGATCTCCGTCATGGCCGCGATGGCGTTCCAGCCGTGGTGGGGGTAGGCCGCGTGGCTGCTGCGCCCCTCGGTCACGATGCGCACCCAGACGAAGCCCCGCTCCCCGAACCGGATGACCGCCGGCGCGCTGGGCTCGCCGATGATCACCGCGTCGCCCCGGAGCTTCGGCTCGCGGTCGACCAGCCAGCTGGCGCCCCAGGGGCCCATGGTCTCCTCGTCGCAGACCACGGCCAGCGTCAGCCGGCCCCGCCAGGCCTGCCGCCGCTCGGCCAGGAGCACGAACGCCGCCACCGAGGCGGCCAGGCCGCCCTTCATGTCCGCGACCCCGCGGCCGTGGATCTGGCCCTCCGCCACCAGCCCGCTGAACGGGTCCCGGCGCCAGAGGCGCCGGTCGCCGACCGGAAAGGTGTCGGTGTGGCCGTTGAGGATGACGTGCCGCCCGGGCCCCTGCCCCTCGACGGTCACGATCAGGTTCACCAGCCCCTCCTCCGGCCGGGGAGCGATGATCAGCGGCGGGAGCTTGCGGGCCGTCAGCCAGTCGGCCAGCCAGGCGGTGACGGCCTGCACGTCGCCGGGGGGGTTCTCGCTCGGCCGCTTGACCAGCTCGCTCACCAGCGCGAGCCACTCGTCCTGCCGGGCGGTGATCTGGGCCAGGAGATCACGCCGCGCGTCCATCAGTACCCCCGTTCGAAGTCCACGACGTTGCGCAACGGCTCGCCCCGCCGCCAGCGGCCCAGGTTGTCGAGGAAGACGTCGGCGACGCGCCGGGCGTAGTCCGCCGGCTCGCCCGCCACGTGCGGCGTGAGGATGACGTTCGGCAGGCTCCACAGCGGGTGCTGGGCCGGCAGCGGCTCCTCCTCGAACACGTCGAGGGCCGCGCCGCCCAGCCGCCCCGCCCGGAGAGCGGCGACCAGCGCCGCCTCGTCCACGACCGGGCCGCGGGCGATGTTCACCAGGCAGGCGCCCGGCTTCATCGCGGCCAGCTCGGCGGCCCCGAGCAGGTGGCGGGTGGCGGCGGTCATCGGCACCGCCAGCACGACGAAGTCGCAGCGCGGGAGCACCTCGCGCAGCCGGCCGGCCGTGACGACCTCGATCCCGGGCTCCACGCCCCCCGGGGTCCGCTTGACCCCGACGACGTGCATGCCGAAGGCCCGGGCCCGCCGCGCGATCTCGCTGCCGA
>JBBIIW010000454.1:0-2953 GCA_037446305.1 Candidatus Rokuibacteriota bacterium | reverse complement strand
GCCTCGGCCCCGACGAAGTTCGGGATGCGCCCGGCCAGCGGCAGGGGAAAGCGCCCCAGGCGGCGCCGCTCCAGCCGCCGCCAGATCCGCGCCCGCAGGCGCGCCTTGGTCACCGGCCGCGGCCGGGACAGGTACAATGGCGCCCATGTCCCGCCCCGGCACCGTGGAGGTTCTCGAGCGCCACCGCTTCGACGTCGCCGTCCTGGAGGCGTACCTGGCCTCGCGCATCCCCGGCTTCCGGGGGCCGCTGACCGTCCGGCAGTTCCGCGGCGGCCAGTCCAACCCGACCTATTACCTGGCGGCGGGAGGCCGGGAGTACGTGCTGCGGCGCAAGCCGCCCGGCAAGCTGCTGCCCTCGGCCCACGCCGTGGACCGCGAGTACCGCGTGCTGACCGCGCTGGCCGGCACCGGCGTCCCCGTGCCGCGGACGTACCTCTACTGCGACGACCCGTCGGTGACCGGCACGCCGTTCTACGTGATGGAGTACGTGCCGGGCCGGGTGCTGACCGATCCCCGACTGCCCGAGCAGTCGCCGGCCGAGCGGGCGGCCATCTTCGACGCCATGAACGAGATCCTGGCCCGCCTGCACACCGTGGACTGGCAGGCCCTGGGCCTGGGCGACTTCGGCCGGCCGGGCAACTACTTCGCCCGGCAGATCCACCGCTGGACCCAGCAGTACCGGGCCTCGGAGACCGAGAAGATCGAGGCCATGGAGCGTCTCATCGTCTGGCTGCCGGCGCACATTCCCCCGGGCGACGAGACGACGCTGGTCCACGGCGACTTCCGGCTCGGCAACACGCTCGTGCACCCCACCGAGCCCCGCATCGTGGCCGTGCTCGACTGGGAGCTGAGCACGCTCGGGCATCCGCTGGCCGACCTCGCCTACAACATGCTGCCGTTCCGGCTGCGGCCCGAGCAGTTCGAGGGCTTCGCCGGCGGCGAGCGGCCGGCCGGCATCCCCGCCGAGGAGGCGTACCTGGAGGCCTACTGCCGCCGGACCGGACGGCCCGGCATCCCGCACTGGGACTGGTACATCGCGTTCGCGATGTTCCGCCTGGCCGCCATCGCGCAGGGCATCATGGGGCGGGTCCTGGCCGGCACCGCCAACGATCCGAACGCCCGCGAGCGCGGCGAGCGGGCGCGGCCGCTGGCCGAGGCGGCCTGGGACCTGGTCGAGCGCTCGTCGTGACGTCACCGGCGGCTGGGACTCCGGCTCGCCTCCGGCCGAGCCGGGGACAGCTCCGCCGACCGCGCGGGACGATCATCGGCCGGCAGACCCCCACGCGGTGGGCCGTTGCATGTCCGCCTCGACGCCTTCGACCAGCACCAGGTTCGTCGTGGCCGAGTCGTGCCGGAGGCCGACGACCTGTCGAAACTCCGATGAGCGAAAAAACTCCAACGCCCGGGCTTTGCTCGCGAATTCGATGAGCGTGAGCTTCTTCGGAGTCCAGTCGCCCTCCAGGACCTCGACGGCCTCGCCGCGGGGGCCGGCGACGAGGTACTTCGCGCCGAACTTTTCCAGGACCGGCCCGACGGCCGCGGCATAGGCGCTGAACCCGGCCCGATCGTGAATGTCCAGCTCGACGATGACGTACGCCGGCATCCCGGCCTCCCCGTATCAGGGCGCGAGACGGTCGACACCGTCCCGCCCCCGGCTGAGATCGGCCACCAGCGGCGATGCCATCCGCCCTACATCCACTTCCGCAGCTCGAGCCGGCCGATCTGGCGCCGGTGCACCTCGTCGGGCCCGTCCGCGAAGCGCAGCGTGCGGGAGTGGGCGTACATGGCCGCCAGCGGGAAGGCCTGGCTGACCCCGCCGCCGCCGTGCAGCTGCATCGCCCAGTCCACGACCTGACCTGTCATGTTCGGGACGGCCACCTTGATCTCGGCGATGGCCTGGCGGGCCGCCTTGTTGCCGACGGTGTCCATCATCCAGGCCGCCCACAGGACCAGCAGCCGGGCCTGGTCGATCAGGATGCGCGCCTGGGCGATGCGCTCCAGCGTGATGTCGTTCTCGCTCAGCCGCCTGCCGAACGCCACCCGCTCGTTGGCCCGCTTGCACATCAGCTCCAGCGCTCGCTCGGCCACGCCGATCTGCCGCATGCAGTGGTGGATGCGGCCGGGGCCGAGGCGGCCCTGGGCGATCTCGAAGCCCCGGCCCTCGCCGAGGAGGATGTTGGAGGCCGGCACCCGGACGTTCTCGAACAGGACCTCGCCGTGGCCGTGGGGGGCGTCGTCGTAGCCGAAGACGGTCAGCATGCGGAGGATCTTGATGCCCGGCGTGTCGCGGGGGACGAGGATCATCGACTGCTGCTTGTAGCGGTCCGGGTTCCGGGGGTCGGTCTTGCCCATGAAGATGATGAGCTTGCAGCGCGGGTCCCCGATGCCCGACGTCCACCACTTGTGGCCGTTGATGACATAGGAGTCCCCGTCGCGGACGATGGAGGACTCGATGTTGGTGGCGTCGGAGGAGGCCACCCGGGGCTCGGTCATGGCGAAGGCCGACCGGATCTTCCCCTCCAGCAGCGGGACGAGCCACTGCCGCTTCTGCTCCTCGGTGCCGTAGCGGACCAGCACCTCCATGTTGCCGGTGTCGGGGGCCGAGCAGTTGAACACCTCGGGCGCGATGGGCGACCGGCCCATGATCTCGCACAGCGGCGCGTACTCGGAGTTCGTCAGCCCGGCTCCGTACTCGCTCTCGGGCAGGAACAGGTTCCAGAGCCCCCGCTCGCGGGCCCGGGCCTTGAGCTCCTCCATGATGGGCGGCACCTGCCAGCGCGTCGGGCCGCGGTCGAGCTGCTCCTGGAACACCGGTTCGTTCGGGTAGATGTACTTCGTCATGAACTCGTTGAGCTGCTCCATGTACATCCTGCAGCGCGCCGTGTACTCGAAGTTCATCGAGACTTCTCCTCTCCGGATCGTGACGACTCGAAGCGCCCGGCCAGCCGGGCGG
>JBBIIW010000453.1:0-2962 GCA_037446305.1 Candidatus Rokuibacteriota bacterium | reverse complement strand
AGCGCCCCCAGCCCCAGCTCGGCGGCCCAGCGGGCCAGCGTGGGCTCGGACACCAGCTCCGCCCGGCGTGGCGTCAGCACGCCGACCGGCGCCGCGGGATCGGTCGCGAACAGGTGCTCGGCCACCACGAGACCGAGGGCGGCATCGCCGACGAAGGCCAGCGCCTCGTTGTCCGGCAGGGGCGGGTGCTCGTGGGCGTACGAGGCGTGGGTGAAGGCCTGCGCCAGCCGGGCCGGGTCACGGAAGCGGTGGCCGAGCCGCTCCTCCAGCGCCGCCACCCGGACGGGGTCCACTCAGGCCGGCCGGCCCCGGCGCGGCACTACGGACGGTACTTGCGGAAGGCCAGGGTGGCGTTGGTGCCGCCGAAGCCGAAGGCGTTGGAGAGCGCGACCTCGACGTCCTGCTTGCGCGCCTGGTTCGGCACGTAGTCCAGGTCGCACTCCGGGTCCGGCGTCTCGTAGTTGATGGTGGGCGGCAGCACCCCGTGATGCAGGGCCAGGATGGTGGCGATGGCCTCGACGCCGCCGGCCGCCCCCAGCAGGTGGCCGGTCATGGACTTGGTGGAGGACACCGCCAGGCGCCCCGCGTGCTCGCCGAAGAGCCGCTTGATGGCCAGGGTCTCGAAGCGGTCGTTGTAGGGGGTCGAGGTGCCGTGGGCGTTGATGTACCCCACCTCGCCGGGCGCCAGCCCCGCGTCCCGCAGGGCGGCGGCCATGGCCCGCATCGCGCCGTCGCCCTCCGGATCCGGCGCCGTCATGTGGTGGGCGTCGCCCGACATGCCGTAGCCGACGATCTCGGCGTAGATGCGCGCGTCGCGGCGGCGGGCGTGGCCGAGCTCCTCCAGCAGGAGGATGCCCGCCCCCTCGCTGGGCACGAAGCCGTCGCGGTGGGCGTCGAAGGGCCGCGAGGCCCGCTCCGGCTCGTCGTTGCGCGTGGTCATGGCCTTCATGGCGCAGAAGCCGGCGATGGTCAGGGGCACGATGATCGCCTCCGCGCCGCCGGCGATCATCAGGTCGGCGTCGCCGCGCTGGATGACCTTGAAGGCGTCGCCGATGGCGTGGTTGCCGGTGGCGCAGGCCGTCACCACCGACGTGTTGGGCCCCTTGGCGCCGAACCGCATGGAGACCAGGCCGGAGGCCATGTTGACGATGAGCATGGGGATGAGGAACGGCGACACCCGCTCCGGTCCCTTCTCCAGCCGGACGCGCTCGCCCTCGAGCAGGGTCTGGATGCCGCCGATGCCGGACCCGATGATGACGCCGAAGCGGGTGCCGTCCACCGCCCCCGGGTCGAGCCCGGCATTCTCCACCGCCATGGCCGAGCAGGCCACCGCGTACTGCAGGTACGGATCGAGGCGGCGCGCCTCCTTCTTGTCGATGTACTGGAGGGGATCGAAGTTCCGGACCTCGCCGGCTACCCGGGTCGCGAAGCGGAAGTTCCCGCCGGCGTCTCGCTCCTGGGCGTCGAACTTGGTGATGGGGCCGATCCCCGAGCGCGCCTGCGTGAGCCCGGCCCAGAACTCCTCGACGGTGTTGCCGAGCGGCGTCAACGCCCCGAGCCCGGTGACGACCACGCGGCGGCGCTCCACGGCCTAGGAGTTCTCCTTGATGTACTGGATGGCGTCGCCGACGGTCACGATCTTCTCGGCTTCCTCGTCGGGGATCTGGATGTCGAAGTGCTCTTCGAGCGCCATCACCAGCTCTACCGTGTCCAGGGAGTCGGCGCCGAGGTCCTCGATGAACTTGGCGTTCGGCGTGACGTCTTCCTCGTCGACCCCGAGCTGCTCGACGATGATCTCCTTCACCCGCTCTTCGATGGACTTCGCCATCAGCCCGTTACCTCCCGACAGGATGAGGTCCCCGCATTCACAGATAGAGCCCGCCGTTGACGTGGAACACCTGCCCGGTGATGTACGTCGCGCCGGCTCCGGCCAGGAATCGTACCACCTCCGCCACCTCGCGCACGGTGCCCATGCGCCCCAGGGGGACCTGGCTGATCAGCGCCTGCCGGGCCGTCTCCGGCATGGCCGCGCTCATGTCGGTCTCGATCAGTCCGGGAGCGACGGCGTTGACCAGGATGGACCAGTGGGCCAGCTCGCGGGCGGTGGCCCTGGTGAACCCGATCAGCCCCGCCTTGGCCGCCGAGTAGTTGGCCTGGCCGGCGTTGCCCATCACGCCGGCCGTGGAGGCGATGTTGATGATCCGGCCGCTCTTCTGCCGCATCATCTGCCGGGCGGCCGCCCGCGTCATCAGGAACGCTCCCCGGAGATTGACCTCCATCACCTGGTCCCAGTCCTCGTCCTTCATCCGGACCAGCAGGCCGTCGCGGGTGATGCCGGCGTTGTTGACCAGGACGTCCAGCCGCCCGAACCGCTTGCGCGTCTCCTCCACCATCCGCTCGCAGTCCTCGCGGCGCGCCACGTCGCCCGGCACCGCCGCCACGGCCCCGCCGCTCGCTTCCAGCTCCTTCACCAGGCGCTCCAGCCGGTCGACGTCGCGCCCCGACACTACCACGGCCGCTCCGTCCTCGGCCAGCAACGCGGCGATGCCGGCGCCGATCCCCCGGCTGCCACCGGTGACGAGGGCCACGCGCCCGGCCAGCGGCGGCGTCATGCGAGCCCGGCCAGCGCCGCGTCCAGGCTGGCCGGGTCCTCCACCGCCCAGCCCCGGGCCCCCGGCACGATGCGCTTGAGCAGCCCGGTCAGCACCCGCCCCGGGCCCACCTCGACGAACGCGGTCGCCCCCTCGGCGCTCAGGCGCTGCACGCAGTCGGTCCAGCGCACGGGACTGGCCACCTGGCGGACCAGCGCCTCCCGCACCTCGGCCGCCGTCCGGCTCACCCCGGCATCCACGTTCCGCACCACCGGCAGCCGCGGGTCGCGCAGGGGGACGTCGGCCAGGACGGCGGCCAGGCGCTCGGCCGCCGGCGCCATCAGCGCGCAGTGGAACGGCGCGCTCACCGG
>JBBIIW010000452.1:0-2992 GCA_037446305.1 Candidatus Rokuibacteriota bacterium | reverse complement strand
TGCCGGCGCCGCGCTGGTGGTCGCGAGCATCGTCCTGCTGCTCGTGCCGCCGGCGCCGGCGGCGGTCACGCCGGCCCCTCCCACCGGACCGGCCGGGAGACGGCCCGGCTGAAGCAGGTGTTCGGGATCACGGACGAGTGCTTGCCCGGCCCGCCGGCGACGACCACCAGCACGTCGTCCGGCGACGGCACCCGCGGCGGGCGGGCCTCATCGTCGCGGATCGCCATCATCCACGGGGGCCAGTCCTGCATGCCCCACATCCCGCCCAGCTTGAGCGTGCCGAGCGGCAGCCGCGCGTGCTCGTAGATGAACCGCTGCACGTCGGCGCGGCCCAGGCCGTCGCCGGCGATGGTCCGGGCGTGCTCGGGCCCGAGCACGACCAGCAGCTGGCTCTGCGAGAAGTACCAGCCGACGTTGGAGCCCAGGGTGGCGGCGGTGTGGGCCACCGTGGTCAGGACGCCCGCGGCCGTGGTCGAGGCGTGGTCGTTGACGTTGTGGGGGGCTTCCCCGCCGTAGACCGTCACCGCGTCGCCCGCCCGCCAGGGGCCCCACGGCGAGGCGTCCTCGTTCTCGGCGATGCAGTACGCGAACTTGGCCGGGCTGCCCTGCGTGGCCATGTCGTGCCGGCCCGGCCAGCCCCCGCCGACGTTCATGAGGATCAGCCGGAGCGCGCGGCCGATGGTGGCGTTGGCGCGAAAGCCGGGGCCGAAGCAGCCGCTGCCGCCGTGCACGCCCAGGGCGCGCGCGCGGGGCCCGTGGACGATGCAGAGCGGGGCCACCGGGTGCGTGGTGGCCTGCACGCCGTAGAGGTTGAAGGCCGGGTCGAGCATGGCCTCCACCGCGGCCACGACGATGGGGAAGTACTCGGGCCGGCAGCCCGCCATCACGGCGTTGACGGCCAGGGCCTCCAGCGTGGCCGCCCGCCAGAGCGGGGGCACGGGGCCCAGCGAGAGGTCGCCGGGCCGGCCACCCAGCATGGCCTGCACCCGCGCCTCGGTGGGCGGCACGATCGGCAGCCCGTCGCACCACTCCCGGGCGACGAACGCCTCCAGGACCGCCTCCGGCGTGTCCTCGACCTCCAGGGTCCGGGGGGCCGCCTCGCCCATCAGCGGCCCAGGAGGCTCGCCAGCTGCTCGGCGGCCTGGTGGGCGCGGCGGACGACGGATTCCGGGCGCTCGCCGCCCAGCGGATGGTCGATGACCAGCAGCGGCAGCCCGGAGACGCCGCGCGCCGACAGCTGCTGCACGGCCAGGGCCTGGAAGGCGGTGGTCGCGATCAGGCCCGCCGGCGTGCCGGCCTTCGCCAGCTCCAGCGCGTCGTGGAGACTCCACGACGTGCAGGAGCCTCAGTCGGCGGAGCCGGCGAAGACGAGGTCGCAGGTCTTGGCCAGCTCGGCCACCAGCTCGGGCGGCGCCGGCGTCGAGGCGTTGGCCTTCCGGCGGTGCACGACGGTCTTGACGTTCCAGCGCTCGCGCAGCTGCGCGCCCAGCTCCCCCACCAGCCGGTCGAAGTTGTGCTTGGTGTTGTCCAGGAAGCCCACCGTCCGGCCGGCCAGGGTGGCCGGCGGCGCCGGCACCCGCACCGCATCGCCGGCCGCCGGCCCCAGGGGGCTCAGCACGCGGATCGTTCCCATCGCGCTCCTCCTTTCGGCGCCCTCATTCTACGGCCGGCTCACCGCCCGGGGCGGAACCCGATGGAGCGGGCCAGCAGCCGTCCGACGCTGTCGTGCAGCTCGGTGAGGATCGAGCGCTTGACGCGGACCGTGATGGACTCCACGGGCTCGGCGCTGCCCTCGCGATGGATGACCAGCGTGCCCGTGAACTCCTCCGCCCGCTCGTCGGTGGCGCTCAGCCCCCGGAGCGTCAGCACTTCCCACGTCTCGCTCATGGGCGGTATCTTACCCGAGGTGCCCGCCGCATGATCCTCGCCCTCGACGTCGGAACCTCCTCGGCGCGCGCCGGCCTCTGGGACGACGACGGCCGGCGTGCGGGCGACCGCTTCCACCAGGTCGAGTACGCGCCGGCGGTGACCGCGGACGGCGGCGTGGAGCACGATCCGGCCCGCCTGCTGGAGGCGGTCACGGCCTGCCTGGACGCCGTGGTGGGCGGGTCCCGGACGCCGGCCGTGAGCGCGGTGGGCGTGGCCACCTTCTGGCACGGGCTGCTCGGCTTCGACGCCGCCGGGCGGCCGGCGACCCCGGTCTACATGTGGGCCGACACGCGGAGCGCGCGGGAGGCCGCGCTCCTGCGGGAGGCGCTCGACGAGGAGGCGCTGCACGCCCGCACCGGCTGCCACGTGCACACCTCGTACTGGCCCGCCCGGCTGCGATGGCTGCGCCGCGCGCAGCCGGCGGTGGTGCGCCGGGTGGCCCGCTGGGGCTCGTTCGGCGAGTCCCTGGAGCTGGCGCTGTTCGGCGAGGCGGCCACCAGCATCTCCATGGCCTCGGGCACCGGCCTGCTCGATCAGACCGCGCTGCGCTGGGATCCCACGGCGCTGGCCGCGGCCGAGATCGAGCCCGAGCGGCTGTTTCCGCTCTGCGACCGGACGGAGGCCCGCTACGGCCTGCGCCCGCCCTGGGCGCGCCGCTGGCCGGCGCTGCGGGGGGTGCCGTGGTTTCCGGCCGTCGGCGACGGCGCGGCCAGCAACGTGGGCTCCGGCTGCACCACGCCCGCCCGCGTGGCGCTCAACGTCGGCACCTCCACCGCCCTGCGCGTGGTGGGGACGGACGTCGGCGCGCCCCCCCGCGGGCTCTGGCGCTACCGGCTGGATCGCCGCGTGTCGGTGGTGGGCGGCGCGCTGAGCGAGGGCGGCAACCTCTTCGCGTGGTGCCGCGACGTGCTCCGCCTGCCCGACGCCGAGGCCACCGAGGCGGCCCTGGCCCGCACGATGCCCGACGGCCACGGCCTCACGGTGCTGCCCTTCATCGCGGGCGAGCGCGCGCCGGGCTGGCGGGGCGACCGCCGGGCGGTCATCGCCGGCCTGCGCCTGGACA
>JBBIIW010000451.1:0-2994 GCA_037446305.1 Candidatus Rokuibacteriota bacterium | reverse complement strand
CGCGCCGGCAGTGGCCCGCAGCAGGTGGACGACGAGGATGGCGGCCGCGACCACCGCCAGCCCGCCCGCGAGGGGCCGGCCCAGCAGCAGCCCGCCGAGGCCGAACAGTCCCAGGTAGACGACGAGGCACCCCACGGCCCACTGCCCCAGCCCCGCGCCCAGCGCGGCGTCCGCACGGGCGGTGGGCGCCACGGCCTGCCAGCCGGGGCCGCCCGGACGCGCCGTGGCGTAGAACTGGCGGAGCCGCTCGCGGGGCTCGGGCGGCGTGAGCAGGGTGACGGCCAGCCACACCCCGGTGGTGGCCGCGGTCGTCAGCAGCAGCAGCCAGGCGAAGCCGCGGGGGTCGTCGCCGCGCAGGCCCACGCCGAACTGCAGGACCAGCGAGACGACGAAGGCCGCGGCCATGGCGCTCACCTCCGACCAGGCGTTGATCCGCCACCAGTACCAGCGCAGCAGGTAGACGAGCCCGGTGCCGGCGCCGAGGGCCAGCAGGAACTTCCAGGCGCCCTCCACCGAGGCGATGAAGTAGGCGGCCACGCCGGCGAACACCATCATGACCAGCGTGGCCAGGCGACCCGCGGCCGCGTAGTGGGCGGCGGGCCGCCCCGGAGCCCAGACGCGGGCGTAGACGTCGTTGACCAGGTAGGAGGCGCCCCAGTTGAACTGGGTGGAGATGGTGGACATGTAGGCGGCGAAGAAGGCGGCCAGCAGGAAGCCGCGCCAGAACGGGGGCAGGTGATCCACCATCACCTGCACGTAGCCGGCCTCGGGATCGGCCAGCCCCGGGTAGAGCACCATCGAGGCCAGCGCGACCAGGATCCACGGCCAGGGCCGCAGCGCGTAGTGCGCGATGTTGAACCAGACGGCGGCCAGCAGCGCGTGCCGCTCGTTCTTCGTGGACATGATGCGCTGGGCCACGTAGCCGCCGCCCCCCGGCTCCGCCCCCGGATACCACGAGGCCCACCAGTTCACCGCGATGTAGACGAAGAAGGTCAGGGCCGGCATCCAGGGGGAGGTCAGGTCGGGAAGCAGCTGCAGCGGCCCGCCGTCCGGGTACCGGGTGGCCAGGGTGCCCAGGAGCCCGCCCAGCCCGCCCACGGCGCCCAGCGCGAAGACGGCCAGCGCGATGCAGCCCGTCATGGCCAGCCCGAACTGGAAGAAGTCGGTGACCAGGACGCCCCACAGCCCGGCGATCGCCGAGTAGAGCCCGGTGAGCACGAAGAGCCCCGCGATGGCCCAGGCCTTGTCGACCCCGAGGGTCAGGCCCAGGATCTTGGTCATGGCCGCCGTGACCCAGCCGACGATGATGGCGTTGATGGCCAGCGCCAGGTAGCAGGCCCGGAACACGCGCAGGAAGGCGGCCGGCCGGCCGGAGTAGCGGAGCTCGGCGAACTCGGCGTCGGTCATGACGCCGGCCCGCCGCCAGAGGCGGGCGTAGAACACCGCGGTCAGCATGCCGCTCATGACCATGGACCACCACAGCCAGTTGCCGGCGATGCCGTACTTGACGGTCAGCCCGGTCACGGCCAGCGGCGTGTCGGCCGCGAAGGTGGTGGCGACCATGGAGGTCCCGGCCAGCCACCAGGGCACGCGGCGGCCCGAGAGGAAGTAGGCCTCGGCCGAGCTGCCGGCCCGGCGGGAGCAGGCCAGCGCGACCGCCACCGAGGCCAGGAAGTAGAGGGCGATCACCGTCCAGTCCACGGCCGTCAGGATCATGACGCCTCCCCCGGCACCTCGAGCTGGCGCGGCGCCTCCGGCGCGTCGATGGCCCGCGGCTGCTCGTCGACCGGCTCCAGCACGGGGATGTCGTTCCCCGGGCCGACGCCGAGATCGCGGAAGCGACGGGCCGTCGGCAGCACGCGCGACTCGAGGGAGCCGACGGTCCGGTTGTAGGCCGACGTGGCCTTGGCCAGCATGCTGCCCACGTCCTCCAGGTGGCCGATCATCACCCGCACCCGCTCGTACAGCTCCTGGCCCAGGCGTCGGATCTTCTCGGCGTTGTCGGCCAGCCGCTGCTGCTGCCAGCCGTAGTAGGTCGCCCGCAGCAGCGCGTAGAGCGTGGTGGGCGTGGCCACCACCACCTTCTTCTCCAGTCCGTCCTCGATGAGCGTGCTGTCGGCGTGGGCGGCGGCGGCCGCGAACGACTCGCCGGAGATGAACATGACCACGAAGTCGGCGGCCTGGGCGAACTCGTCCTGGTAGGCCTTGGCGGCCAGGGCGGTCATGTGCTGGCGGACCTGCTGGGCGTGGCGCCGGAGCGCCTCCCGGCGCTCCTTCTCGGTGGCGGCGGTCATCGCCTCGAGATACGCGTCGGCCGGCGCCTTGGCATCCACCACGACCTGCCGCCCGTTCGGCAGGTGCACGACCATGTCCGGCCGCAGCCGGCCCCCGTCGCCGTCCACGGTCACCTGCTCCACGTAGTCGCAGTGCTCGGTCATCCCGGCCAGCTCGACCACGCGGCGCAGGGTGATCTCGCCCCAGCGCCCCTTGACCTGGGAGCCCCGGAGGGCGACGACCAGGTTGCCGGCCTCGCGCTGCAGCTCGACGCTGCTGCTGCTGAGCTGCTCCACCTGCTGCCGCAGGCCGGCGTAGGCCTGCTCGCGCCGGGCCTCGATCTCCCGCAGGTGGTGCTCGTAGCGCTGCAGGTCCTGGCGCAGGGCCGACACCAGGCCGTCCATCGTCGTCTGCCGTGCCGCCAGCTGGGCCTCCACCTTCTGGGCCGCCAGCTGCAGGAAGTCGGCCTTGGCCGTCTCCAGCGCGCGGGCCGCCAGCTCCGCGAACGCCTCCCGCAGCCGGTCGCGGGCCTCGGCCAGCAGCGTCTGCTGCTCCTCGATGCTGGCCCGGGCCGCCTCCACGCGGGTCTCGGCCTGCACGCGCAGCCCCCGCTCCTGCTCCAGCGCCCGCTCGACGTCGCGCGCCTGCTCCTCGCGCCTGGTCAGCTGGCGGCGCAGCTCGTCGGCCAGCGCCTGCGCCGCCGCCAGCTGGGCCTGCAGC
>JBBIIW010000450.1:0-3004 GCA_037446305.1 Candidatus Rokuibacteriota bacterium | reverse complement strand
CGCGGCGGCCCGGGCCGGTTCACCCGGCAGCCCCGGCAGCTCGCCCCGGCGCTCCTGGGTGTCCGCCCAGGCGGTGACGGCCGGCATGGCCATGGGGGCCTCCCGCACGACCTGCACCTTGAACAGCCGCTCGACCACGGTGGCCTTGATGCGGTCGGCCATCTCCTGGAACAGGTCGAAGGCCTCCCGCTTGTACTCGGTCAGCGGGTCCCGCTGCCCGTAGCCGCGGAGGCCGATCCCCTCCTTCAGGTGGTCGATGGACAGCAGGTGGTCCTTCCACTGCTGGTCGATGACGATCAGCATCTCGTGGCGCTCGAGGGCCCGGAGCAGGTCACTGCCCAGCTCGCGCTCCCGCTCCCGGTAGCGCTCCCGGACGGCCTCCCCCACCAGCTCGGCCAGCCCGTCGCGGGAGGCGACGTCCTGGAAGCGGGCCGGCGGGATGCGGACGTCGAAGTGCCGGTGCAGCGCCTCGTGCAGCCCGCCCAGGTCCCAGTCCTCCGGATGGGCGTCGCGGGCCGCGTACTGGTCGAGCACGCCCTCGGCCAGCTCGTCGATCCATTCCGCGATGGTCTCGGCCTGGCTCTCGCCGTCCAGGATCTGCCGGCGCATGCCGTAGACGATCTCCCGCTGCTTGTTCATGACGTCGTCGTACTCGAGCAGGTGCTTGCGGATCTCGAAGTTGTGGTTCTCGACCCGCTTCTGGGCGGTGGCGATGGCCCGGGTGACGAGCTTGTGCTCGATGGGCTCGCCTTCCTCCATGCCCAGCCGGTCCATGATCTTCTGGATGCGCTGGGAGCCGAAGATGCGGAGGAGGTCGTCCTCGAGCGACAGGTAGAACCGGGAGGAGCCCGGATCGCCCTGCCGGCCCGAGCGGCCGCGGAGCTGGTTGTCCACCCGGCGCGACTCGTGCCGCTCGGTGCCGACCACGTGCAGCCCGCCCAGCTGGACCACCTGCTCGTGCTCGGGCTCGGTGATCCGGCGGGCCTCGGCCAGCGCCTGGGCCCTGGCCTCGGGCGGGGCGGTGGCCGGATCCAGGCCCTTCTTGCGGAGCAGCTCCTTGGCCAGGAAGTCGGGGTTGCCGCCCAGCAGGATGTCGGTGCCGCGACCGGCCATGTTGGTGGCGATGGTCACGGCGCCGGCCCGCCCGGCCTGGGCCACGATCTCCGCCTCGCGCTCGTGGTACTTGGCGTTGAGCACCTCGTGGCGGACGCCGCGCTTCTTGAGCAGGCCCGACAGCCGCTCCGACTTCTCGATGGAGACCGTGCCGACCAGGACCGGCTGGCCCCGGCGGTGGCGCTCCACGATGTCCTCGACCACGGCATTGAACTTCTCCCGCTCGGTCTTGTAGACGACGTCGGGGTGGTTGGTCCGGATCAGGGGCCGGTTGGTGGGGATGACCACCACGTCCAGCTTGTAGATCTTGGCGAACTCCTCCGCCTCCGTCTCGGCGGTGCCCGTCATGCCGGCCAGCTTTTCGTACATCCGGAAGTAGTTCTGGAACGTGATGGTGGCCAGCGTCTGGTTCTCGCGCTCGATGCGGACGCCTTCCTTGGCCTCCACCGCCTGGTGCAGGCCGTCCGACCAGCGCCGGCCGGGCATCAGGCGGCCGGTGAACTCGTCCACGATGATGACCTGGCCGTCCTTCACCACGTAGTCCACGTCCCGCCGGTAGAGGGCGTGGGCGCGGAGGGCCTGGTGGATGTGGTGGAGGACGTCGATCTGCTTGGGGTCGTAGAGGTTGTCCACGCCCAGCAGCCGCTCGCAGTGGGCGATGCCCTGCTCGGTGAGGGCGACCGCCTTCGACTTCTCGTCGACGATGTAGTCGCCTTCCTGCTGGGCCTCGACCTCCGAGAGCTTGCCCTCCACGATGGTGGCGGCCCGCTTGAGCTTCGGGATGATGCGGTCGATCCGGTAGTAGAGGTCGGTGGACTCCTCGGCCGGGCCCGAGATGATGAGCGGCGTCCGCGCCTCGTCGATCAGGATGGAGTCCACCTCGTCCACGATGGCGTAGTGCAGCGGGCGCTGGACCAGCTCCTCGCGCGTGAAGCGCATGTTGTCGCGGAGGTAATCGAAGCCGAACTCGTTGTTGGTGCCGTACGTGACGTCGGCCAGGTAGGCCTCCCGGCGCGAGCAGGGCCGCAGCGCGGTCATCCGGATATCGGGCGTGACCCAGCCGGGGTCGTAGCGGAACGAGGCCTCGTGCTGGATGACGCCCACCGACAGCCCCAGCGCGTGGTAGACGGGTCCCATCCACTGCGCGTCGCGCTTGGCCAGGTAGTCGTTGACGGTGACGATGTGCACGCCGCGCCCGGTGAGGGCGTTCAGGTAGGCCGGCAGCGTGGCCACCAGGGTCTTGCCCTCGCCGGTCGCCATCTCGGCGATCTTGCCCTCGTGCAGCACGACGCCGCCGATGAGCTGGACGTCGAAGTGCCGCATGCCGACCGTGCGGCGGGCCGCCTCCCGGCCCACCGCGAAGGCCTCGGCCAGCAGGTCGTCCAGCGGCGTGCCGTCCTGCGCGCGCCGGCGCAGCTCGTCGGTCCGGGCCCGGAGCGCGGCGTCGTCCAGCCGCTGCACCTCCGGCTCCAGGCCGTTGATGCGCTCCACCAGTGGCCGGATCCGCTTGACGTCGCGTTCGTGCTTGGTGCCGAAGATCGCCCGCAGGAGGGTATTCAGCATCCCGTCGCCCACATTATACAGGCCGCCCGCGCCCCGGCCGGCCGCTCACGCTAGCCACGGCCGAGCAGCTCACGGGCGTGACGGCGCGCGGTCGGGGTCAGGGTCTCGCCCCCCAGCATGCGCCCGATCTCCTCCACCCGCTCGGCCTCGCTCAGCGCGGTCACCAGGGCGCGGGTCCGCCCGCCCCGCACGGTCTTGAGCACGCGCAGGTGATGGTCGGCCCGGGCAGCGATGGGCGCCAGATGGGTGACGCAGAGGACCTGCCGGGTCCGGGCGGCGCGGGCCAGGCGGTCGGCGACGACGGCGGCCAGGTGGCCGCCCACGCCGG
>JBBIIW010000449.1:0-3008 GCA_037446305.1 Candidatus Rokuibacteriota bacterium | reverse complement strand
ACCCCGGCCCCGCCCGTGGACATCCGGTCGGCGCTCCGCCGGGGCGCCGGCGGGACGGGCGACGGCCGCGGCGGCATCGAGGGGGAACCCATCCCGCTCGACACGGCGGACGCCCGGTACAACGACTACTTCGACCGCGTGCGGCGGATGATCAAGGAGCGCTGGGGCTATCCGTGCGTGAAGAACGAGGACACGCGGCAGTGCGAGTACAAGACGGCCTCCCTGGTCGTGGAGTTCGGCATCGCCAAGGACGGCCACGTGCCCTTCGTGACCGTGCGCACCTCGTCCGGCTGGAAGATCTACGACGACTACGCCGTGAACGCCATCAAGCTGGCAGCGCCGTTTCCCCGCGTGCCCGACAGCATCAGCCGCCAGGGCATCCCGGTCCTGGCGCGCTTCAACTACATCGTGGAGTCCTCGCTCACCCGCTTTCTCTGGTGAAGTCCGCGGAATCCCGGGCCTTTCGGGTTGACTCGCCCCGGAGCCGCGTGTAGCATGGGCTCCACCCTGGATAGGCTCGTAGCTCAGTGGGAGAGCGCCTCTCTGACGCAGAGGAGGTCGGCGGTTCGAAACCGCCCGAGCCTACCATTCCCCGCTCACGGAGTGTATGGCGGCCTCTGAAGAAGAACGACATCTCAGCCTAGCCGGCGAGTTCGACTGCGACCCCACGCCCCTCTCGACGCTGCGGCACTCCACCTCGCACGTGATGGCCCAGGCGGTGAAGCGGCTGTTCCCGGGGGTGAGGCTCGCGATCGGGCCGGCCATCGAGGACGGCTTCTACTACGACTTCCAGAAGGCGGAGCCGTTCACGCCGGAGGACCTGGCCCGCATCGAGCAGGCGATGCGGGACATCGCCCGGGCCGACTACCCGTTCGAGCGGCGCGAGATGGACCGGACGGAGGCCATCGCGTACTTCCGCGAGCGCGGCGAGCCGTTCAAGGTCGAGATCCTGGAAGGGATCGAGGCCCCGCGGGTCTCGCTCTACCAGCAGGGCGAGTTCGTGGACCTCTGCCGCGGCCCGCACGTGCCCAGCACCGGGCAGGTGCGGTTCTTCAAGCTGCTGTCCTCGTCCGGGGCCTACTGGCGGGGCAGCGAGAAGAACCCGATGCTGCAGCGGATCTACGGCACCGCCTGGCTCAGCCAGGAGGAGCTGGACGCCTACCTGTGGCGGCTGGAGGAGGCGCGCCGGCGCGATCACCGGAAGCTGGGGCGCGAGCTCGAGCTGTTCGACTTCCACGAGGTGGCGCCGGGCGCGCCCTTCTGGCTGCCGAAGGGGATGATCGTCTTCCGGGAGCTGGAGCGCTTCTCGCGGGAGATGCAGGACGCGCACGGCTACCAGGAGATCTCCACGCCCATCCTGGTCAACAAGCGGCTGTGGGAGGAGTCCGGCCACTGGGCGCACTACCAGGAGAACATGTTCACGCTGGAGGTGGAGGGCCAGATCTTCAGCCTCAAGCCCATGAACTGCCCGGAGTCGACCTACGTGTACCGCAGCGCGATCCGCTCGTACCGCGACCTGCCGCTGCGCTACAGCGAGATGGGCCGGCTGCACCGGAACGAGCGCTCGGGGACGCTGACCGGCATGTTCCGGGTGCGCCAGTTCACCCAGGACGACGCCCACATCTACTGCCGGCCCGACCAGGCCCAGGAGGAGATCAGCGGCGTTCTGGCCCTGGTGCGCGAGTTCTACAAGCTGTTCGACCTGGAGCCCTCGTTCAAGCTGGCCACCCGCCCGCCCGGCTACCTGGGCACCGCCGAGCAGTGGGACGCCGCCGAGCGCGCGCTGGTGGAGGCGCTGCGCGCCAACGGACTGGCCTACGACCTGAAGCCCGGGGACGCCACCTTCTACGGCCCGAAGATCGACATCCACGTGCAGGACGCGCTCGGTCGCGACTGGCAGATCGCCACCGTCCAGCTCGACCTGACCATGCTGCCCGAGCAGTTCCAGCTCGAGTACATCGACGCCGACGGCCGGCCCAAGCGCCCGGTGGCCATCCACCGGGCGATCTACGGCTCCTTCGAGCGCTTCATCGGCATCCTGACCGAGCACTACGCCGGCGCCTTTCCCACCTGGCTGGCCCCCGTCCAGGCCCGCGTGCTGCCGATCAGCGAGAAGCACGCCGCGTACGGCCGCGCCGTGTACGAGCGGCTGCGGGCGGCCCGGGTGCGCGTGGAGCTGGACGATCGCAACGAGAAGCTGGGCTATCGTATCCGCGAGGCCCAGCTGCAGAAGGTGCCCTACATGCTGGTCGTGGGCGAGCGGGAGCGCGCCAGCGGCACCGTGAGCCTGCGGCCCCGGACGGGCGAGGATCTGGGCGCGGTGCCGCTCGAGCGGGTCGCGGCCGACCTCGCCCGGGAGATCGCCGCGCGGGCCCCCGAGCTGACCGTGGGCCGTTCGTGATCGTCCGGCCACCCATCACCTTCGCTGCCGCCGCGGCCGGCGCCGGACGCCGGGCCGCGGCCCACTAGGAGCTGCCCATCAGTCAAGCCAGAGAAATCCGTGTCAACGAGGGGATTCGCGTCCGCGAGGTGCGTGTCGTGAGCCCGGAAGGCGAGCAGCTCGGCATCATGCCCATCCAGCAGGCGCTGGAGACGGCGCGGAGCCGGGACCTGGACCTGGTCGAGGTGGCCCCCGAGGCCCAGCCGCCGGTCTGCCGCATCATGGACTTCGGCAAGTACAAGTACACCCAGTCCCGGCGGCTGAAGGAAGCGCGCAAGAAGCAGACGACGATCCAGGTCAAGGAAGTCAAGATGGGCCCCAAGACCGAGAAGCACGACTTCGACTTCAAGGTCAAGCACGTGCGCCGGTTCCTGGAGGAAGGGCACAAGGCGAAGGTGACGGTGCGCTTCAAGGGCCGCGAGATGGCCCACACCGAGCTGGGCTGGAAGATGCTGCAGAAGATGGTGGAGGCCACCCAGGACCTGGCCACGGTCGAGAACACGCCGCGGATGGAAGGGCGGATGCTGCACATCGTGCTCTCGCCGCGGCCCCAGGAGGCGCGGGCGGC
>JBBIIW010000448.1:0-3010 GCA_037446305.1 Candidatus Rokuibacteriota bacterium | reverse complement strand
CCGCGGTCCGGCCTTCTTTCGCCTCGACAAGACCTCGCGGGGATACGAGGATACGCATCTGCCGTTCGTCGTCGGCCGCATGCGCAAGGTCCGCGACGGGTCGGCGGTCACGATCATCGCGGCCGGTGCCAGCCCGAACAGCGCCCATGCGGCCTTGACCGACTGGTCGCAGAGCCCCGGGCCGGCGCACGGAATGCCGATGCCGTTGATGCGCCCGAAATGCAGGAAGGCGAGCCAGTAGAGCGTTTTGTCGACGAGCCGCGTGCCGGCGTTTTCATCGGTGATCGGCTGAAGCCGGTCCGCCGGCGGCGCCCCCTGGGCGCTGACCTGGCAGCGGGCCGGCGACCGCTGGCGGCTGGTCGGCGCCGGCCCGGTGCTAGAATGACCGCCCCGGCATGACCGCGCCGTCCGCCCCCATCCCCGATCGCTACGATCCCGGCACCGTCGAGGCGCGGTGGTACCCCGAGTGGGAGCGGCGCGGCTACTTCGGCGCCGATCCCCGCTCGCCGCGCAAGCCCTTCTCCATCGTCATCCCCCCGCCGAACGTCACCGGCTCCCTGCACATGGGCCACGCCCTGAACAACACCCTGCAGGACGTCCTGATCCGCATGAAGCGCATGGACGGCTTCAACGCCCTGTGGGTGCCCGGCACCGATCACGCCGGCATCGCCACCCAGGTCGTGATCGAGCGCCAGCTGGCCGCCGAGGGCAAGACCAAGGAGGACGTGGGGCGGGAGGCGTTCGTGGAGCGCGTCTGGCGGTGGAAGGAGGAGTCGGGCGGCATCATCATCCGCCAGCTCAAGCGGCTGGGCGCCTCCTGCGACTGGTCGCGCGAGCGCTTCACGATGGACGCCGGCCTCTCCCGCGCCGTGCGCGAGGTGTTCGTCCGCCTGTGGGAAGACGGGCTCGTCTACCGCGACGACTACATCGTCAACTGGTGCCCCCGCTGCCAGACCGTCCTCAGCGACCTGGAGGTCGAGCGCGAGGAGCGCGACGCGGAGTTCGTCTACATCAAATACGGGCCGCTCACGCTGGGGACGGTGCGCCCGGAGACGAAGCTCGGCGACACCGCCCTGGCCGTCCACCCCGGCGACCGCCGCTACGCCGCCTGGGTGGGGCAGGAGCTGGACGTGCCCTCGGTCGAGGGCACGATCCGCCTGCGCGTGGTGGCCGACGAGGCCGTCGATCCGGAGTTCGGCACCGGGGTCGTCAAGGTCACGCCGGGCCACGACCCGGTGGACTTCGAGATCGGCCGGCGCCACCACCTGCCCGTGCGGACCGTCATCGGTTTCGACGGCCGGATGACGGCGGCGGCCGGGAAGTACGCCGGACTCGACCGCTTCGAGTGCCGTCGCCGGATCGTGGAGGACCTGCGGCGCCTGGGCCTCATCGAGCGCATCGAGCCCTACCGGCACGCCGTCGGGGTCTGCTACCGCTGCAAGACGGTCGTGGAGCCCCTCGTCTCCAAGCAGTGGTACGTCAACGTGAAGCCGCTGGCCGAGCCGGCCAGCGCCGCCGTCCGCCAGGGGCGGATCCGGATCATCCCCCGGAGCTGGACCAGGACCTACCACCACTGGATGGACAACATCCGTCCCTGGTGCATCTCCCGCCAGCTGTGGTGGGGCCACCGCATCCCGGCCTGGTACTGCGACCGCGACGGCGAGGTGTACGTCTCCCGCGACGACCTGACGACCTGTCCCAAGTGCGGGGGCGCGCTCCGGCAGGACACCGACGTGCTCGACACGTGGTTCTCCTCGGCGCTGTGGCCCTTCTCGACGCTGGGCTGGCCCGACCGCACGGCGGACCTCGAGACCTTCTACCCGACGTCGGTGCTCGTCACCGGCTTCGACATCCTCTTCTTCTGGGTCGCCCGCATGGCGATGATGGGGCTGCGGTTCATGGGCGACGTGCCCTTCCGCGACGTCTACATCCACGCCCTGGTGCGCGACGCCGAGGGCCAGAAGATGTCGAAGTCGAAGGGCAACGTCATCGACCCCCTGGTCATGATGGACCGCTACGGCACCGACGCCTTCCGCTTCACGCTGGTGGCGCTGGCCGCGCAGGGCCGGGACATCCGCCTGGCCGAGGACCGCATCGAGGGCTACCGCAACTTCGCCAACAAGATCTGGAACGCGGCCCGCCTGGTGCTGGCCAACCTCGACGGCTACGATGCCCGGGCGGCCGCCCGCGCGCCGCGCGGGCTGCCCGACCGCTGGATCGTCAGCCGGCTGGCCGCCACCACCGGTCTCGTCCGCGCCCACCTGCGCCGCTACCGCTTCAACGACGCGGCCTCGGCCGTCTACCAGTTCCTCTGGCACGAGTTCTGTGACTGGTACCTCGAGATGGCCAAGGTGGCCCTGTACCGGGCCGACGACCCGGCGGCCCGCCTGCGCACGCAGCACACGCTGGTGACGGTGCTGGAGACCACGCTGCGCCTGCTCCACCCCTTCATGCCGTTCATCACCGAGGAGCTGTGGCAGCGCCTGCCGCGCGGGGACCGGGCGCCGGCGTCGATCATGATCGCCGCGTACCCCCGGGCCTCGCGCCGGCAGCAGGACCGCGACGCCGAGCGCGACATGGCGGTGGTCATGGAGGTCGTCACCGCCATCCGCGCCATCCGGGGCGAGATGCGGATCGCGCCCGGCGTCACGCTCGCGGCGACGCTCCGGCCGGGCGGCGATCACCAGGCCCTGCTCGCCCGGGCGGCCCCGCTCGTCGAGGCCCTGGCCCGCTGCCGGCTGACGGTCGATCCCCGCGGGATCCGTCCGCCGGCCTCGGCCCTGGCGGTGGTCGGCCCCTCCGAGCTCTACGTCGAGCTGGCGGGGGTGGTGGACCTGGAGGCCGAGCGCGGCCGGCTCGACAAGGAGCTGCAGCGCGTCGCGGAGAGCATCGCGTTTCTGGAGGCGAAGCTGGCCCGCCCGGACTTCACGGCGCGGGCGCCGGCGGCCGTCGTGGACCGGGAGCGCGAGCGGCTGGCCGCCGAGCGGGCACGGCGGGACAAGCTGGCCGC
>JBBIIW010000447.1:0-3015 GCA_037446305.1 Candidatus Rokuibacteriota bacterium | reverse complement strand
CCCCGCTTCGGCGATCCGCCCGCGGGCGAGGCGGAGCAAGCCCGCATCGCGCGCGAGGACCGCGCGATGCTGACGACGCTCGAGGCCGGCGATGCCGACGCCTTCTTCGCCGCCGTGGCCGCCGACGGCGACCGGCGGCGCATCTGCGGGCTCTCGCCCATCTACACGCTGCTGCGGGCCCTGGGCCCGCGTCCGGGGACGGTGCGGCACTACGGGATGTGGCCCGACCCCCAGGGCGTGGTGAGCTACGCCAGCGTGGTGTTCGATGCTCACGCCTGAGCCGGGCCCGCCGACGGGGCCCGACGCCGCCGGCTGGCGCCTGCCGCGGCTGCGCGTGGACCGCGACGGCGACTGGTTCGACGACGACGTCCCGATCACGCATCCCGGCGTGCTGGCCAACCTGCGGGGCAGCCTGCGGCGCGATGACGGCGGGTACTTCATCCAGACGCGGGTTCGCATCCCGGTGGCCGTCGAGGACGTGCCGTGGGTCGTGGTGCGGGTCGAGGCGCGGGGCGAGCGCCTGCACGTCGTCCTCAACGACGGCAGCGAGGCGGACCTGGATCCCGCCGCGGTTCGCTTCCGCGGCGACGTTCCCTACGGCCCGGTGAAGGGGGGCGCGTTCGAGGCCCGCTTCAGCCGCGCGGCCACCTTCCAGCTGCTGCGGCTGGCCGACTACGACGAGGCCACCGGCCGCGGCGTGCTGCGGGTGGGTGGGCGCGAGATCCCCCTGGCCCGCCGGGCGTGAGCGGGCGGCTCCTGGTGACCGGCCTGCTGGCGGTCGCGCTGCTGCTGGCCGCGGTGGCCTGGTGGCTGCGCCGCGGGAGCCCGTGATAGTGTTACCGCCACCGGAGGAAGGGCCATGACGATCGACCCGTCCCGCTGCGTGGCGTGCGGCAACTGCGTCCCCATCTGTCCCGTGGGCGCCATCGCCATCGACCCGGTCAGCGGCCGGGCGCGCGTCAACCAGGACGAGTGCGTGGAGTGTCACGCCTGCTACCGCGGGATGTCCAAGGAGCACCTGTGGCCGCCCCTGGTGCGCGGCATCCGGCGGGTGGCGCGAGCCCTGCGGTTCCGCTTCGATCCCGAGCCCGATGTCTGCCCCACCGACGCCCTCACCCCCGAGCCGCTCGCCTGGCCGCGCGTGGTGCGCCGGGCGTTCTCCGACCCCCAGGTGCCCCACGAGTCCACCGGCATTCACGGCCGGGGCACGGCGGAGGTGAAGACGAACGACGTGACCGGCCGGGTCAAGGAGGGCGAGGCCGGCTTCGTCATCGAGTTCGGCCGTCCCGGGGTCGGGGCGCGGTTCCGGGAGATCCAGGAGATGACCCGGGCCCTGGCGTCCCTGGGCGTGGAGTTCGAGACCAGGAACCCGGTCACCTCCCTCATGGCCGACCGCGAGCAGGGGCTGATCCGGGAGGACATCCTCGGCGAGAAGGTGCTGTCGGCGATCGTCGAGGTGAAGACGGGGCTCGAGCAGGTGCCGCTGGTGCTGCGCACGGTCCGCGAGGTCTCGCGGCGGCTGGACACCGTGGTGGCCGTGGGCGTCTCCACGCGCTGCGACGGCGGGGGCCAGGACCCCCTGCAGGCCATCCTGGAGGCCGAGGGCTACCCGGCCTACCGGGGCAAGACCAACCTGGGCCTGGGCCGCCCGACGGTCGTGGGGGCCTGACATGACCAACACGCTGCACCGCTTCAGCGAGCACTACGCGGTGACCCCGAAGCCCGGCGTGCCGCCCGTCGAGGACGACTTCATCGTGTTCGCCATGGCCACCCGCGGCGTGAACGACGACAACCTGGTGGAGAAGTACCGCACCTTCGCCCGGCTGGCCCTGCGGCACAACCCCGTCAACGTCGGCGACGCGACCAAGGGCGGCGTCTACCGCCCGCAGGCGCGGCTCACCCCGCTGGCGCACTGGCGGCGCGACGACCGGCCGGATCCCGAGCGGGTGGTGGAGGAGATCGACGGCCACACCACGGTGGCGGCCGTGTTCCGGACCTGGGAGGACATGACGGCCTTCGTGGCGGACGTGGCGGAGGCCGATCTCGGCATCTCCATCAACATCTCGGCCCCCATGGACGCCGCCGCCCGCTGCTGCCGGGCGGCCGGCCTGACCCGGCACAGCGTGGAGTACTCCATCGGCTTCCAGGGGCGGGTGGAGCGCTTGCCCGACCTCACCGTGCTCCAGATCAGCACCATGTGCGGGCACGGCATGGTCTCCCACGCCTTCGCCCGAAAGATGGTGGATTGGGTGAAGGAGGGTCGGCGCACGCCGGCCCAGGCCGCGCGGTACCTGGCGCGGTTCTGCGTCTGCGGCGTCTTCAACACCCACCGGGCCGAGACCCTGCTCGAGAAGGCCCGGACGGCGGGGGCCTGAGCCCCGCCCTCCGGCGCGCCCCGGCGGCCGCCGGCGGAAGCCACCCGATGGACAAGCGCACCGGCGGCGAGTGGGTGATCGAGGCGCTGCGGGCCGAGGGCGTTCGCCACATCTTCGGCATCCCCGGCATCCACAACCTGGCCGTCTACGACGCGCTGCTGCGCCAGGGCGACATCGCCCACGTGCTGGCCAGGCACGAGCAGGGCGCAGCGTTCATGGCCGACGGCTACGCCCGGGCGTCCGGGCAGGTGGGCGTCGTGCTGGTGACGACGGGACCCGGCGCGACCAACGTGCTCACGCCCCTGGCCGAGGCGTACGCGGGCTCCATCCCCGTCGTCGCCATCATGTCGGACGTCGCCTCGCACCTGGTGGGGCGCGATCTCGGCGCGCTCCACGAGGTCCCGAACCAGATCGACTGCTTCCGGCCGGTCTGCCGCATGGCCGAGGCGGTGGGCCGGGCCGAGGACATCCCGGCCACCATCGCCGGGGCCTTCGAGCGGCTGGCGACCGGCCGCCCGGGACCGATCGCGATCTCCGTTCCCAACGACCTGCTGGCGGCCACCGTGGAGGCGAGCGTGCGGGGGCCCGCCGCCGGCCGCCGCCCACCCTGTGACGCCGCCCGGATCGCGGAGGCCGCGGG
>JBBIIW010000446.1:0-3016 GCA_037446305.1 Candidatus Rokuibacteriota bacterium | reverse complement strand
ACCTACTACGACGGCTACCGCAGCCGCCGGCTGCCGGCGGGCCTGCTGCAGCTGCAGCGCGACTACTTCGGCGCCCACACCTTCGAGCGGGTGGACGCCCCGCGCGGCCGCGCCTTTCACGTCACCTGGCCGGAGCCGGAGCGCCGGCAGCTGGAGGCCTGACCGCGCAGCCGCGCGGCGGGCCGGCCTGGCCGCGCCCGCCGGCGGCATGGTCGCGCGGCGAAGCCGGGGCTAGAATTCGAGGTGTGAGTCTGGACTTCATCGCCCGCGCCAACCCCGAGTACGTGGACGCGCTCTATCGCCAGTACCGTCGCGATCCCGGCTCGGTGGACGAGCGGTGGGCGCTCGTCTTCGCCGGCTGGGACTTCGCCCTGCAGGGGCGCGTGCCCGGCGGTCCGACCGCCCGCGCCCGCTCGGTGGCCGATCTCGTCCACTCCTACCGGGAGCTGGGGCACCTGGTCGCGGACATCAACCCGCTCGAGCGCGGCCGGCGCACCCACCCGCTGCTCCGGCTCGAGGAGTTCGGCTTCAGCGAGGCCGATCTCGACACGGTGCTCGAGGCCGCGCCGTTCCGCGGCCTCGGCCGCGCCACGCTCCGGGAGCTGGTGGCGGCCCTCGAGGAGACGTACTGCCGCACCATCGGCGTCGAGTACCTGGCCATCCCGGACAAGGCCCAGCGCGAGTGGCTGCAGGAGCGCATGGAGCCGGTCCGCAACCGGGCCCGGCTCGCTCCCGAGGAGCGCCGCCGCCTGCTGGAGCGGCTGATCGCCGCCGAGGTGTTCGAGCAGTTCCTGCACACCCGGTTCGTGGGCCAGAAGCGCTTCTCGCTGGAGGGCGGCGAGGCCCTCATCCCGCTGCTGGACACGGTGGTGGCGGAGGCCGCCGCCCAGGGCGCGCAGGAGCTGGTGATGGGCATGCCCCACCGGGGACGGCTGAACGTCCTGGCCCACATCCTGCGCAAGCCGTACGAGCTGATCCTGGCCGAGTTCGACGGCTCGCTGCTGCCCTGGGAGATCCAGGGCGACGGCGACGTCAAGTACCACCTGGGGTACTCGTACGACCTGGCGGTGGGCGGCGGTCGCACCGTCCACCTCTCGATGGCCTTCAATCCCAGCCACCTGGAGGCCATCGACCCGGTGGTCGAGGGGATCGTGCGCGCCAAGCAGGCCTACCTGGGCGACACCCGCCGCACGCGGGTCGTGCCGGTGCTGATGCACGGCGACGCCGCCTTCCTGGGCCAGGGCGTGGTCTACGAGACCCTGATGCTGGGCCGGCTGCCGGCCTTCACGACCGGCGGCACGGTCCACATCATCCTCAACAACCAGATCGGCTTCACGACCTCGCCCGAGGAGTACCTGGGCACCCGCTACCCGTCCGATCCGGCCTGCGTGGTGCAGGCGCCCGTGTTCCACGTCAACGGCGACGACCCGGAGGCGGCCGTGCACGCCGCGCGGCTGGCGGTGGGCTACCGGCAGGCGTTCGGCCGCGACGTGGTCCTGGACTTCGTGTGCTACCGGCGCCACGGCCACAACGAGCTGGACGACCCGACGTTCACGCAGCCGGTGCTCTACGCGAAGATCCGCTCCCACCCCTCGGTGGTCGAGCAGTACGGGCAGCGGCTGGAGGCGGAGGGCGTGGTGACGGCGGCCGAGCGGGCGCGCCTGCGCGAGGAGGCCCGGGCGCGGCTGGAGGCGGCGCTGGCCACCGCCCGCCAGGAGATGCCACGCCAGAAGGTCCTGGTCTTCGGCGGCGCCTGGCAGGGGCTGACCTGGGCCGGGGAGGACTGGAGCGCGCGCACGGCGGTGCCGGCCGAGCGGCTGCGGGCCATCGCGGACGCCGCCCGCCGGCTGCCGGAGGGCTTCACCGCCCACAAGCGGGCGCTGGCCGTGTACGAGGAGCGTCACGCCATGGTGCAGCGGGGCGAGGGCCTCGACTGGGGCTGCGGCGAGATGCTGGCCTACGGCAGCCTCCTGCTGGAAGGTATCCCGGTCCGGCTGAGCGGGCAGGACACCGTGCGGGGCACCTTCAGCCACCGCCACGCGGTGCTGGTCGACGTCGAGACCGGCCGGGCCCACGTGCCGCTCAACCACCTGGCGCCGGGCCAGGCCACCTTCGAGGTCGTCAACAGCCCGCTCTCCGAGCTGGCGGTGATGGGCTTCGAGTACGGGATCTCGAGCGCCGACCCCCGACGCCTGGTCCTCTGGGAGGCGCAGTTCGGCGACTTCGTCAACGGCGCGCAGGTGATCGTGGACCAGTTCCTGGCCGCGGCCGAGTCCAAGTGGCAGCGGCTGAGCGGCCTGGTGCTGCTGCTGCCCCACGGCTACGAGGGCCAGGGCCCCGAGCACTCCAGCGCCCGCCCCGAGCGGTTCCTGCAGCTCTGCGCCGAGAACAACCTGCAGGTCGTCAACTGCACGACCCCGGGGCAGTTCTTCCACGTGCTCCGCCGGCAGATGCACCGGCCGTTCCGCAAGCCGCTCGTCGTGCTGACCCCGAAGAGCCTGCTCCGGCACCGCCAGGCCACGTCCCGGCTGAGCGAGCTGAGCGAGGGCGCCTTCCAGCTCGTGCTGGACGATCCGCGGGCCCCGGCTCCGGACGCGGTGCGGCGGCTCCTCCTCTGCTCCGGCAAGATCTTCTACGCGCTCGACGCCGGGCGCGAGGAGCGCGGCTGGGACGGCATCGCCATCGTCCGGCTCGAGCAGCTCTATCCCTTCCCGAAGGACGAGCTGACCGCCGTCCTCCGCCGCTACCCGGAGGCGAGCGACGTGTGCTGGGTGCAGGAGGAGCCGGCCAACCAGGGATACTGGGACTTCGTGCAGTGGCGCCTGCCGCCGCTCCTGGGTCCCGGCCGGCGGCTGCGCTACATCGGGCGCAAGGAGGCGGCCAGTCCCGCCACCGGCAGCTACAGGGTGCACCAGGACGAGGAAGCCGCCATCGTGGACGCGGCGCTGAAGCGGCCCCGGCCCGAGCGGGCCCCGCAGGCGCCCGCCGAGGGCAAGCGGCGCGGCGAGCCGGCGAG
>JBBIIW010000445.1:0-3028 GCA_037446305.1 Candidatus Rokuibacteriota bacterium | reverse complement strand
GAGCGGGTGGTGGATGGGCAGGCGCAGGTCTGGCTGCTGGTCGGGGACCGGATCTGGACCCGGCGGGCGGACCGGACGGTGGTCGAGGTCCCGGGCGGCGAGCGCGACCGGACGCACCTGGTCGCACCGTTCACGCGCCGGGCGGCCGACCTGCTGGCCGCGTTCACGGCGCTCGGCGTCCGGGAAGACGTCACCCACCGGGCGCGCTGGCGCGGCCGCCCGGTCCTGGTGATCGGGGCCCGGGCCGGCGAGGTGTCGGCGCCGGCCGTGTGGCTGGACCCGGAGTACGGCGTCGTCCGCGTCATCACCCGCGAGCGCCGGAACGCGGGCCACGTCACGCTGGACCTGGCGCTCTCCGAGCACCGGCCGCTGCGCGACGGCGCCTACTTCCCGTACCGGCAGGAGCTGTTCGCCGACGGGCGCCTGCTGCAGCTGGTGACCGTGAAGACCGTCGAGGTCGACCCCGGCCTGCGCGCCGACCTCTTCGATCCCGAGGCGCTGCGCCGGGGGCGCTGACCGCGCCGTGCACTTCGCGTTCCTCGGCACCTCGGGTGCCATTCCCACGGCCGCCCGCGACACCACGTCGCTCGTCTTCGCCGAGGCGGGAGGCGCCGTCCTCGTGGACTGCGGCGGCAGCCCGGTGGCCCGGCTCCGCCAGGCCGGCGTCAATCCGCTGGCGCTGCGCGCCGTCCTGGTCACGCACCTGCACGCCGATCACGCCTACGGGCTGCCGGCGCTCGTGCAGGGCCTGCGCCTGCTGGAGCGGCGGGAGCCGCTCGCGATCCGGTGCCGGCCGGAGCACGTCGAGGCGCTCCGCCAGCTTCTGGCGCTCTTCGGGCTCCTGGAGCGGGCGCCGTTCCCGCTGGTGCTCGAGCCCGTGCCGCCGGTGCCGGGGGCCCGCGTGCTGGCGCTCGACCGGCTGGTCTTCAGCGCCGCCCCCAACGAGCACGGGGCGATGCCGAACTTCGCGGTCCGGGTGGACGTGCGCGGGCGGGAGGGACGGGCCGTCGTCTACTCCTCGGACACCGCGCCCTGCCCGGGCGTCGCGGCCCTGGCCCGCGGCGCCCACACGCTGATCCACGAGGCGACGTTTCCCCACCGCGACCGCGGGCGCTTCGGGGTCCACGCCACGGCCCGGGAGGCCGGACAGGTCGCCCGGGAGGCGGGCGTCCGCCGGCTGATCCTCGCCCACATCGAGGCCGAGTACCACGGCGAGCTGGACGCGCTGGCCGCCGAGGCGCGGCAGGAGTTCGGCGGGGAGGTCGAGGTCGCGCGCGAGCTCGTCCCCTATCCGATGTGAGCGGCCGCCGCGCGGCGTCCGCGGCGGGCCGGGGGCCGGCGGATCAGTCGGCGGCCAGCCGGTAGCCGACGCCCGGCTCCGTCAGCAGGTACCGCGGGCGGGCGGGATCGGCCTCGAGCTTGCGGCGCAGCTGGCCCATGTAGACCCGCAGGTAGTGGGCCTGGCCGAGATGGGACGGGCCCCAGACCTCCGCCAGCAGCTGCCGGTGCGTGAGGACCTTGCCGGCGTGGCGCATGAGGGTCGCCAGGAGCTTGTACTCGATGGGTGTCAGGTGGATCTCGCGGCCCGCCACCGTGGCGCGCCGGCGGCCGAGATCCACCTGGAGGTGGCCCACCCCGATCACGGCCGTGTCGCTGCGCGCCCCGGCGGCGTGCCTGACGGCCACCCGCAGCCGGGCCAGGAGTTCGGCCGGGCCGAAGGGCTTGCTGACGTAGTCGTCCGCGCCCGCGTCCAGCGCGGCCACCTTGTCCGTCTCCTGGCCGCGGGCCGAGAGCACGATGATCGGGACTGCGCTCCACTCCCGGATGCGGCGGATGACCTCGAGGCCGTCCATGTCGGGCAGGCCCAGATCGACGATCACGACGTCCGGGCGGCGGGTGGCCACCTCCACGAGCCCGTCGGCGCCGGTGGCCGCCTCGTACAGGCGGTACCCCTGGGCGGTCAGCGCCGCCCGCATGAAGCGGCGGATGGGCAGCTCGTCCTCGACGAGCACGACCCCCACGTCACTCATCGGACACGACCGCTGGTGGCGCCTCGCCCCGGGGCAGGCTGAAGAAGAACGCGCAGCCGCCCTCGGGGAGGTTGTGCGCCCAGATGCGCCCGCCGTGCAGCCGCACGATGCTCTCGCAGATGGCGAGCCCGAGCCCGCTGCCGCGCCGCGACGCCGTGATCCGCCCCTCCTCCCCGGGCGACAGCCCCGGACCCCGATCGGCCACCTCCACGCTCACCCCCTGGTCGGTGGCCGCGGCGGTGACGGAGATGGGCGTGCCGGGCGGGGTGTGCTTCAGCGCGTTGTCGAGCAGGTTCACCAGCACCTGCTCGATGAGCACGTCGTCCATCGGCGCCAGGGGCAGGTCGGGAGGCACGCGGGTGTGGACCCGCCGCCCGGCCAGGCGCTTCTCCAGCCGGCCGAGCGCCGCCCCGATCACCTCCTCGATGGCGTGCCACTCCTTGCGGGCCTGCACCGCCCCGGACTCGAGCCGGGTCATCTGGAGCAGGTTCTGCACCAGGCGGCCCAGGCGCTCGCCCTCGTCGCGGACCGACTCCAGCAGCTCGCGCCGGGTCGCCGGGTCGAGCCGGTCGCCACCCTCGAGCACGGCGCTGGCCGCCCCCACGATGGCGGCCAGCGGCGTGCGCAGGTCGTGGGACACCGAGCTCAGGAGCGCGTTGCGGAGGCGCTCGGTCTCGGCGCGCACGCGGGCTTCTTCCGCCTCCTCGGCCAGCCGGGCCCGCTCCAGGGCCAGCGCCGTCTGGTTGGCGAACGTCTCCAGCTGCCGCATCTGCTCGGGGAGGCCGAGGCGGTGACGGTCGGCCGGCTGGACGGCCATCACGCCGACGGCGCCCCGCGAGCCGAGGAGCGGCAGGTACAGGGCCCCGGCCCGGCCCGCGCTAGAATCGGCGGCGCTCGTCCGTCCGCGCGTCCATCGGCGCGGGGCGCGGTTGTTCGCCGCCGGAGATCCGTGCGCCGGCGTCACGCTTTTGGTCGACGGCCTCGTGCGCCTCTTCCGG
>JBBIIW010000444.1:0-3041 GCA_037446305.1 Candidatus Rokuibacteriota bacterium | reverse complement strand
GCCCGACGCGGCGCTCGAGGTCGTGCCGTGACGCGCCTGGCCCGGGGCCCGGCTCAGGACTCGGCGGCGCGCCCGGTCAGGCTGGCGATGGTCAGGGCCAGCTCGGAGGGGTCCAGGGGCTTGGCGATGTGGGCCTGGAACCCGGAGGCCAGGGCGCGCAGCCGGTCCTCCAGGCTGCCGTGGGCGGTCACCGCGATGGCCGGCACCCGGCCGCCCTCGCCGGCCGGCAGGGCGCGCACCTTGCGGATCAGCGCGTAGCCGTCGTCGTCCGGCATGGCGATGTCGGAGACCAGGACGTCGGGCCGCCAGCGGGCGAAGACGGCCAGGGCCTCGGCGACGTCGGCGGCGGTGCGCACCTCGGCGCCGCGGCGGCCCAGCGCCGAGGCGAACAGGTCGAGGGCCTCGCGGTCGTCGTCCACGATGAGCACGCGGACGCCGTCGAGGTCCACGGCCTGGAGCCCCTCGGTGCCGCCCCGTGACGCGGCCCGCTCGGCCGGCGGCAGCGCGACCGGCGCCGTCACCGGCAGGGTCACGGTGAAGGTCGCCCCCTGGCCCGGCCCGGGGCTCTCGGCCCTGACGGTGCCGCCGTGCAGCTCCACGACGTGCTTGACCAGGGAGAGCCCCAGGCCGAGGCCCCCGTAGCGCCGGGTGGTGCTGCTGTTCGCCTGGCGGAAGCGGTCGAAGATGTGCGGCAGGACCTGGGCGTCGATGCCCCGGCCGGTGTCGCGCACGATCAGCTCCACGCGGTCGCCGCCCGGGCGCAGCTGCACCTCGATGCGGCCGCCGGCCGGGGTGAACTTGACCGCGTTCGACAGCAGGTTCCAGGCCACCTGCTGCAGCCGCTGGGGATCGCCGACCAGGGGCGCCGGCGCCAGCTCGACGAGCAGCTGCACCGGCTTGGCCTCGGCGGCGGGACGGACGGCGTCCAGCGCGGCCTCCACGACCGACGCCACGTTGAGGGGCCGGAGATCCAGGCTGAGCTTGCCGGTGATGATCCGGGAGATGTCGAGCAGGTCCTCGATGAGCTGGCTCTGGGCCCGCGCGCTCCGCTCGATGGCGGCCACGGCCCGCTCGCGGGTCGGGGCGTCGAGCTGGCGGCTGCCCAGCATGACGGCCCAGCCGAGAATGGCGTTGAGCGGCGTGCGCAGCTCGTGGGACAGGGTGGCCAGGAACTCGTCCTTGCTCCGGTTGGCCGCCTCGGCCTGGGCGCGGGCGCGCTGCTCGGTCTGGTAGAGGTGGGCATTGTCCATGGCCACCGCGGCCTGGGCGGCCAGCGCCGCCACCAGACGCTCGTGGCGGTGCGTGAACACGCCCCTCTGGGGGTGGCCGAAGAAGAGCCCGCCCAGCACCTCGCCGGTGCGGGAGACGACGGGCACGGCCAGGAAGCTCACCACCGGAGGGTGGCCGGGCGG
The DNA here is from genome assembly GCA_037446305.1 of Candidatus Rokuibacteriota bacterium. GTDB lineage: Bacteria > Methylomirabilota > Methylomirabilia > Rokubacteriales > CSP1-6 > JBBIIW01. The sequence goes on along the minus strand of JBBIIW010000444.1, from coordinate 1,629 downwards.
CAGCCCCTGGTAGGGCGGGTTCTTGCCGAACCGGGGGTCGCGCGCGACGTCCTCGACGCGAACGATCCCGTGGCCGTGGAAGACGGGCCCGAACAGCGTCGTGCTCCGGGGCGCCGGCAGGCCGGCGAACCGCTCGCGGTGCACGCCGGACAGGGTGTAGAGCGCGTACCGCTCGCCGCCCTCGTCGGTGACGTTGGAGAAGAAGGCGCCGTAGGCGGCGCCGGTGAGGCTGGTGGCCGCGTCCGTCAGCTCCTGGACGAGCCGGCGCAGGTCCAGTTCCGCCGACAGCACCCGGCTGACGCGGTTGACCGTCTCCAGCGCCTCCGTCTCCTCGCGCAGCTGCTGCTCGGTCTGCTTCCGGGCGGTGATGTCGCGGGCGGCGGCGAACAGGTGCGGCTCACCGTCCAGCTCGACGACGGTCACGCTCGTCTCGACGGGGAAGGTGGAGCCGTCGCGCCGCCGGTGGATGGACTCGAAGGGGGGGACGGTCTCGCCCCGGCGGGCCCGGGCCACCAGCTGCTCGATCAGCTCGCGGGCGTAGAGCGGATCGACGACCGCGGCGCCCAGCGTCTGCAGCTCGGCGACCGAGTAGCCCAGGCGCTCGGCGGCCACCTGGTTGGCGTAGACGATGCGCCCCTCGCTGTTGCAGAGCAGGTAGGACTCGGTGGCCCGGTCGGCGATGAGCTTGAAGCGGGCCAGCTCCGCCTCCGCGCGCCGGCGCTCGGTGATGTCGGTGGCGTACACGGACAGGCCGTCCGCCGACGGGTAGGCGCGGATCTCGTGCCAGGTCCCGAGGGCCGCGTAGTAGAACTCGAACCGGACCGTGGTCCGGTCCCGCAGGGCGCGGTGGAACTCGTGCCACAGGCGCGACTCGACCAGGTCCGGGAACTCGTCCCAGAGCACCTTGCCCAGCAGCGCGTCGGCCAGGGGCCGGACCTGCCCCACCAGCTCGGTCGCCTGCCGGTTCAGGTACACGAAGCGCCAGCCGCCGTCGAGCGCCACGAAGGCGTCGGTGATGCCATCCAGGATCTGGCTGACCCGCGCCCGCGCCCGCTCGGCCTCCTCCCGCGCCTCGCGCAGCCCTGCCACCTGCCGCTCCAGGTCGGCGGCCATGCGGTTCAGGTTCCGTCCCAGCTCGGCCAGCTCGCCGTCGCCGGCCGGTTCCACGCGGGCCCCGAGGTCGCCGTGCGCCACCCTCGCGGCCAGCCGGCCGTACTCGGACAGCGCCTGCTGCAGGCGGGCCCGGTCGTCGCGCTCGGCGCTGATCTGCGCGCGGAGCGTCTCGGCCATCCGGTTGAAGCTCCGGGCCAGCGCCGTGATCTCCACCGGCCCCCGCTCCGGGGCGCGCCGGGCCAGGTCGCCGGCGGCGATGGCGGCCGCGGTCCTCTGCACGGCCCGGAGCGGCCGGGTGACGGCCAGCCCCAGCAGCACCGCGCACAGGGTCAGGCCCGCGAGCGCGGCCAGCAGCCAGGCCAGCAGGGGCAGGTAGGCGGCGCGCAGCTCGTGCTCGATCTCGGCCAGCTCCTGGCTGACCCAGACCTTCCAGCCCACGAGCGGGACGGTGGCGAAGCCGGCCAGCCGCTCGCGGCCGTCGGCGTCGCGGTACGAGGCGATCCGGCCGTGGGGGGG
>JBBIIW010000443.1:0-3043 GCA_037446305.1 Candidatus Rokuibacteriota bacterium | reverse complement strand
AAAAGAGCAAAGAAGGCATCATGAAGCTGAAGGTTTTCAAAGCTGAATTGCAAAAAGACAAATGGGTGGAAATACTCGATTTGCCTTTCAACAGCGATGAATATTCGGTGGGACATCCCACGCTGCGGCTGGTGCGGGTGGCGGTCGGTCCCTTCACGCTGCGGGGGCTGGCGCCCGGGCAGTGGCGCCGGGTCGATCCCGGCCTGCTCGCGTCGCGGCCGGCGCCCGGCCGCGACCGCGGGCGGTGAGGCGCCTGGCTAAATTAGCTGGCGCGGGGCTCCCGGGTCGTGGCCACCACCACGAGCCCGGCGATCATCACCATCAGGGCCGCCACCGGATGCCAGAAGAACCCGATCAGCCCCCCCGTCACCGCGCCGCCGATGATCGTCTCCGCATGAATCATGCTCAGATCCCCCGCCGGACCCGGAAGTCCACGTTTTCCCGGACCCACCTCCAGAGCAGGTCCTGGCCGGCCGGCGCCACGTTCTCCCTCAGCTGGGCCCGCCAGCCCTTCATGACCTCGTCGTCCACCGTCCACATGCGCACGCGCTGGCGCCGGACGAGCGTCCGCCACCGCTCGGCCACCGGCGGGCTCGCGTAGGCGAGCCGCACGGTGACCCGCCGCGCCAGGTACTCGAGCGGTTCCAGGTCGATGCGCCGGTACGCCTCCGCCGATCCGGCCCGGCCCCGGGCCACGTCGGGCACGCCGTCGGTCACGATCATGATGTTGATCGGCCGGAGCACCAGGTTACGCTCGGCGGCGATCCGGGCCACCTTCTTGAAGAAGGCGTTGAAGTCGGTGAGCGTGTCGGTGGGCGGGAACCAGGTACGCAGGTCGCTCTCGATCTGCGCCACGCTCTTGTCGGCGAAGTCGTGGATGGGGTGGAAGGCCTTGGGCTCGTCGGCGCCGCGGCCGCCGATGGCGGCCACGAACAGCTCGCGGGGCTGGGACAGCCCGCCCAGGCCGTTCAGGTGCCCGTAGATGTAGTAGGCGAGGAAGGCCAGCGCGTCGTCGTACCCCGCCCGCCGGAAGGATCCGCTGGTGTCGAGCCCGATGAACAGCGTCTCCCGGGGCCGCCGGTCGCGCGCCGCGAACGCGTCCGAGGGGCCCAGGCCGGCGGCCAGCGCCGCCGCCAGCCCCAGCACGAAGCGCCGGCGCGGGGCGCTCATGCGCTGGCCTGCTTTCTGGGCGTGAGGTGCATGACCGTCAGCAGGTCCCGCGTCTCCGTCACTTCCTTCAGGGCGCGGAACGGCAGGCTGAACACCGGCCGGGCCACGATCAGGATGGTGGCGAAGTTGAGGGCGGCCGCCAGCAGGTGCAGCACCGGCAGGGCGAAGTATTCCAGCACCTCGTCGCTCTTGTCGTGCAGCCAGGTGATCTCGCGCTTGAACTCCTCCAGCGGCGCGCGCCACCAGGCGCCGGGGCCGGCCACGGCCGCCACCGGGCCCGCCGCTTCGCTCCCGGCGATCGGCTGCCGGGCGATGAAGGCCAGCAGCGGGGGGGTGCCGTACCGCGCGAACAGGAACCAGGTCATGCCGCGGATGCCCAGCCAGCCGAAGGTGGCCAGGGCCAGCGTGGAGGCCAGCCCCATCCGGACCCCCGTCTCCTGGGCGATCCACGGGGTGAGCGAGTCGATCAGCTCCCGGTAGAGGAACATCACCTCGAAGAACATCACGAAGACCTCGACCAGGACGATCTGGACCACGAACTTGAACTCCCGGGCCCGCACCGCCTCCACGAACGCCTGCACGCAGGCGAAGCTGCCCATGATCAGCATGAGCAGGAGCAGGTAGAGGACGGGGACGGTCAGCCGGGGCACGTCGTCGCTCCCCACGATGTCGGCCAGCACCTCGGAGATGGTCGGCTGCAGGGTGTAGGTGAAGACGGCGGCCTCCAGCACGCACCAGAAGAGCAGCATGACGAAGGCGATCCAGGGCACGCCCGGCTGGAAGTAGCTCCGGGTCATGGCGCTGGTCATGGTGAACGGGGCGCTCACCACCTGCCGCAGCAGGCCGGTGACGAGCCGGACGGCCAGCTGGCCCAGCCCGAGCCCCCAGCCGACGATGACCCCGGCCAGGCGGACCAGCCCGATCCAGTACATCCAGACCACCCGGGCGGCGTCCCACCAGGCGAGCAGCATCATGGAGACGAAGCGGCCGCGGCCGGAGCGGAACGGCAGGGTGTAGATGGCCAGCTGGGTGCACCAGATCGCCGCCACCATCAGCATGACCGGGAAGAGCAGGAACACGTACTTCGCCGCCGCCGCCCACCCGGACGGCGAGTGCAGGAAGAAGTCGATCAGCGCCCGCTGCAGCCCCGGGACCCAGGCGATGGGCGCCGCCAGCACCTCCGCCAGCCCGCGCCACGCCTCCGGTAGCCTGCCGATCATCTCCTCGATCATTGCCCTCCTCCTTGCCCGCGAGCCCCGGCCGAGACGAGCACCACCGCGCCGGCTCTCCGGCGGGATCGCTCCTGGCGCAGGCGCCGCAGGATCCGGGCCACGTACCGCCTGGTCTCCCGGTACGGCGGCACGCCGCCGTACCGGCGCACCGCCCCCTCGCCGGCGTTGTAGGCGGCGAGCACGAGCGGCAGGTTGCCGTCGAAGCGATCGATGAGCTGGCGGAGGTGCCGCACTCCGCCCTCGATGTTCTTGTACGGGTCGAAGGAGTCGGCCACGTCCAGGTAGGAAGCGGTGGCCGGCATGAGCTGCATGAGGCCGCGGGCCCCGCGCCGGGAGACCGCCCGCGGGTTGAAGCTGGACTCGGCCTCGATGATCGCCGCCACCAGCCGCGGCGAGACCCCGTACCGCGTCGCCACCTCCCGGATGTGGCTCTCGATCTCCTGCAGCGTCACCTCGCTGGCCGCGTCCTCCTCCTCGATGGCGGCCGCCTCGGCCGTCCCGGCCAGCGCCGCCTCCGCCGTCACGGCGGAGGACGCGCGATGATCACGCGCCATCAGGTACGCGGGCACCACCGCCAGCAGCAGCGCGCCCAGGCCGCCCAGGGCCTCCCGCCGGGACACCGCGGGCCCGTCGGCCGGCCG
>JBBIIW010000442.1:0-3057 GCA_037446305.1 Candidatus Rokuibacteriota bacterium | reverse complement strand
GCTGGTCCTGGCCGCGCGGGGCCTGCACGTCCTGCTGCCGCGCACCGGCGAGCGAGCGCGGCGCCTGGATCACCCGCTCCTCCTGGCCGCGCGGCGCCTGCTGATCCTGCCCACGCGGCGCCTGCTGGTCCTGGCCACGCGGGGCCTGCTGGTCCTGGCCACGCGGGGCCTGCTGATCCTGCCCACGCGGGGCCTGCTGGTCCTGGCCGCGCGGCGCCTGGATGGGCCGGGCACCAGCGAGGGAGCGCGGCGCCTGGGCCGTCTGCTTTTGCGCGAGCATCTGCTTGGCCTGCGCCACCTCGGGCGGGCACGAGGTCTGCGCCTCGGCCAGCGGCGTGAAGGCGGCGAGCATCGCCACACTCGTGATCACTGCAAGAGCCTTGGTCATCGTCCGTCCATTCCTTCCATCGTTGAGTTGATGTCCGCTGGGTCGTTTCCCCGTCCGGCTTCCGCTGCGCTGACCGATCCCACCTCCTCGCCCATTTCCTCGGGTTGTCATCGCCTGGGCGATGCACTCGGGGGGAGGGAACCAGCAACCAAGATGCCAGACTTGCCGAGGCCCAAAAATCGAGGTCTGACGGGGAATTCCCTGCGCTCCGCCCCGGACCCCGCGGCGATGTGCCCGGCGCCCCGGTCCCGTCCCCCCCGGCATTCTGCCCGCCCCCCGCCGGAGGCGGCTGTGATAGGCTGAGGCCCCGGATGCCCCTCCAGCCGCGCCTCGCGCTGGCGGTCCTCGTTGCTGTCATGACGGGGGCGTGCACGACGGGGCGCCCGGAATCCTCGCCCGCTCGCGCCGTCCATCCGGTCCGCCACGTCCTGCCCAACGGCGTGCGGATCATCGTCGAGGAGCACCGCCGGAGCGACGTGGCCGCGGTGCAGCTGTGGGTGCGGGCCGGGGGACGGGACGAGGCGCCCGGCGAGGAAGGACTGGCCCATTACCTGGAGCACATGCTGTTCAAGGGCACGGCCGTCCGGCCCGCGCGTGCCATCGACCACGAGGTGGAGGGCAGTGGCGGCCGGCTGAACGCCGGGACGTCGCTCGACTACACGTACTACCACCTCCTGCTGCCGGCCGAGCGTGCCGCGGCGGCGATCGAGATGCTCGCCGACATCAGCGTCAATGCCACGCTCGACGAGCGGGTGCTGGACGCCGAGAAGCGGGTGGTGCTCGAGGAGATGCGGTTGCGCGAGGATCAGCCGATGTCGTTCCTGCGCCGCAAGGTGTACGAGGTGCTCTTCGCGGGGCACCCCTACGGCCGGCCCGTCATCGGCACCCCGGAGGCGATCGAGGCGCTGACGCGCGAGCACCTGCTGGCCTTCTACCGGCGTCTCTACGTGCCCGAGAACTTCACGCTCGTCGTGGTGGGGGCCGTGGACCCCCACCGGATCGTGGCCGCCGCGGCCCGGGCCTTCGGGCGGCTGCCGCGCAGCGGCATGGCGCGGCTACCCGCGCCGGCGCCGCCGGCCCTCCAGCCCCGTGCCCTCGCCCTGGCCCGGCCCGGCGCCCATGCCTACCTGGCGCTGGCCTGGCCGGGGCCCCGCCTGGGTCACGCCGACACCGCCGCCGTCGACCTCCTGGTTTCCATCCTGGGCCAGGCGCGGTCCTCGCGTCTGATCCAGGGGCTCCGCGAGCGGCTGGGCGTCGTGAACACCGTGACGAGCACGTTCGCGGCGCTGGAGGCCGCCGGCCTGATCACGGTCACGGCCCAGCTCGCGCCGGGCGACGTGCCACGCGCGGAGCGCGAGATCCTCGCCGAGATCCGCCGGATCCAGGCCGACGGCGTCACCGAGGCCGAGCGGCAGCGGGCGGTGACGGCGGTGGAGGCCGAGCGCGAGTTCCGGGCCGAGACCGCCGAGGGACGCGCGGTGCTCCTCGGGCGCGCGGTGACGGTGTGGCGACTGGAGGACGAGCTGCTCTACCTGGACCGCGTCCGCTCGGTCACGGGCGAGCAGATCCGGGCTGCCGCCCGGCGGTATCTCGATCCCGAGCACTTCGTGCGGGTCACGGTGACGCCGGGGGAGGGTGGATGAGGCGCCTGGCCGCCGCGCTGGGCCTGCTGCTGACCCTGGCGGGGGCGGCCCGCGGCGAGGACGCCCCGGTCATCCGCCACACCCTCGACAACGGGCTGCGCGTGCTCGTGCGGGAGGAGGCGGGCGCCGCCGTCGTCGCCGTGTCGCTGCTGGTCCGGGGCGGCTCGGGGCTGGAGGACCTCGCCACCGCCGGCCTCACCAACTTCCTGCACCGGGCCATGGTGCGCGGCACGACGCGTCGGGGCGCCGCCGAGCTGGCCATCGCCGCCGAGCAGCTGGGCGGGACGCTGGAGGCTTCCGGGGAGGTGGACGTCGCGGAGATCCGGGGGACCGCGCTGGCCCGGCACTGGGCGGCGCTCCTGGACCTGGTGGCCGAGGTGGCGCTGGCGCCGGCGCTCAGGGCCGAGGAGATCGAGCGCGAGCGGCGGCTGCTCCTCGCGCAGATGCAGACGCGCCTGGACACGCCGTTCCCGTTCGCCTTCGACACACTGCTGGGCCACCTGTTCGGCGGCCATCCGTACGGGCTGCCGCGGCTCGGTCTCCGCGAGGTGGTGGCGCGCGCCGGCCGCGAGGCGCTGCTGGCGCACTACCGCGCGCTCTACCGGGGTGACCGGCTGGTCCTCGCCATCAGCGGCGGCGTGCCGGCCACCGCCGCGGTGCACGCCGTCGAGCAGCGTTTCGGGCGGCTGCCGGACGGCGGATCGCCGCCGGCGGACGCGGAAGCGGCCGCGGCCGCCACGCCGAGCGGACAGCGGCACCTCGTGGAGCGTCCCGCGCAGCAGGCGCACGTGCTCATGGGCTGGCTCGGCCCCGGGCTCGGCGAGCCCGACGTCGCCGCCGTGCAGGTCCTGGCCGCCGTGCTCGGCGGCGGGACGTCGGGGCGGCTCTTCACGGAGCTCCGCGACGCGCAGGGACTGGCCTACTCGCTGGGCGTCGTGACGCCCCCGCGGCGCGGGCCCGGCATGATCGTGGCCTACCTGGCCACCGCCCCCGAGGCCGCGGACGCGGCCGAGGCGGCCCTGCACC
>JBBIIW010000441.1:0-3058 GCA_037446305.1 Candidatus Rokuibacteriota bacterium | reverse complement strand
CGAGCGCTTCGCGTCGCCCCACGCCTACACCCCGGCCCACCTGGCCGAGCGCATCCTGAAGGATCGCAGCGCGCTGGCCGGCGAGCGCAAGCAGGTGACCATCCTCTTCGCCGACGTCTCGGGGTTCACGTCGCTGTCCGAGCGCCTCGATCCCGAGGACGTCCATGCGCTCATCAGCCGGGCCTTCGAGCTCATGCTGGCCGAGGTCCACCGCTACGAGGGCACCGTGAACCAGTTCCTCGGCGACGGCCTCATGGCGCTGTTCGGGGCGCCGATCGCCCACGAGGACCACGCCCCCCGCGCCGCGCATGCCGCCCTGGGCATCCGCCAGGGGCTGGCCGCCTTCCAGCAGGAGCTGCGCGCGCAGCGCGGCATCGAGTTCCGGGTGCGGATGGGGCTGAACACGGGCCTGGTGGTGGTCGCCGCCATCGGCGACAACCTGCGCACGGACTACACGGCGGTGGGCGACACGACCAACACGGCGGCCCGCATGCAGCAGCTGGCCGAGCCGGGTCAGATCGCGGTGGCCGAGGCCACCGAGCGGCTCATCGCGCCCTACTTCGAGCTGCGGGCGCTGGGGACGTTCACGGTCAAGGGGCGGGCGCAGCCGGTCGCCGCCTGGGAGCTGCTGCGGGCGCGCGCGGGCGTGACCCGCATCGAGGCGCGCCTGGCCCGGGGCCTGGCGCCGCTGGTCGGGCGCGATGAGGCGCTGGCCACGCTCGACCGGGCCTGGGCGGCGGCCCGCGGCGGCCGGGGCCAGCTGGTGCTCGTGGTCGGGGAGGCGGGCATCGGCAAGTCGCGGCTCCTCTACGAGTTCCGGCAGCGGGCGAGCGCCGGCGCGTCGTGGCTGGAGGGCGACTGCATCTCGTTCGGGCGGTCCATCCCGTTCCTGCCCATCGTGGCCATGCTGCGGGACCTCCTCGGCATCGAGGACGGCGACGACGAGCCCCGCATCGTGACCGGGGTGGACCACGGCCTGGCCGCGCTCGGCGACGAGGCACGCGCGCTGGCCCCCTTCCTGCGCTGCCTGCTGGCGGTCGATCCGGGCGACCGGGCGGTGGCGACGATGGAGCCGCTGCAGCGCCGGGGCGCGGTGACCGCGGCCGTCCAGCGCCTGCTCGGGCTCGCCGCCCGCCGGCGGCCGGTGGTCCTCGTCATCGAGGACGCCCACTGGATCGACAGCGCCTCCGAGGCGCTGCTGACGGCGCTGGCCGAGAGCCTGCCGGGGCGGGCCGTCCTCCTGGTCGTCACCTACCGGCCCGCCTACGCCCAGCCCTTCGGCGACCGGACCTACCACTGGCGCCTGGCCCTGCAGCCCGTGGACGAGGAGGACGCGGTCCGGATCGTGCGGGCCACGCTCGGCGTCGCCGACCTGCCGGCCGACCTGGCCGCCCGGATCGCCGGCAAGGCGGAGGGCAACCCCTTCTTCCTGGAGGAGATCGGCCGCGCGCTGGTGGAGACGGGCGCCGTGCGCACGGAAGGCGGGCGCCTGGTGCTGACCCGGCCGGCCGCCGAGCTGGCCGTGCCCGGCACCGTGCAGGACGTCATCGCCGCCCGGCTGGACCGGCTGGCCGAGTCGCAGAAGCGGACCGTGCAGACGGCGGCCGTCATCGGACGCGAGTTCGCGCTGGGGCTGCTCCGACGGGTGTCCGACGTCCAGGATCAGCTCGAGCAGAGCCTGACCGAGCTGAAGCGCATCGAGCTGATCTACGAGAAGGCCGGGCTCGGCGCCGACCTCGAGTACGTCTTCCGCCACGCGCTGACCCAGGACGTCGCCTATGCCTCGCTGCTGCAGGCCGAGCGCCGCCGGCTGCACGCCGTGATCGGCCGGGCCATCGAGGAGCTGTACGCGGGCCGCCTGGAGGAGCGGACGGAGGAGCTGGTCCACCACTTCCGGCACGGGGAGACCTGGGACCGGGTCGTCCGCTACGCCCGGGAGGCCGCCGAGCGGGCGGCCTCCCTGTGCGTGGACGACCGGGCGGTCGAGTTCTACCGGATCGCGCTGGAGGCCCTGGGGCGCCTGCCGGAGACGCCGGAGACGGCGCGGCTGGGCGTGGACCTGCGGCTGGCCATGCGGGCGCCGCTGTGGCGGGGCGGGCGCCCCGAGGAGATCGCCGCCCTCTACCGGGAGGCCGAGGCGCTGGCCACCCGTCACGACCTGGCCGACCGCCTGGACGCCATCTACGCCTTCCTCGTCCAGTACCACTGGGCCAAGGGCGAGCAGGATCGCGCGCTGGAGTACGGGCAGCGGTGCCTGGAGCGGGCCGAGGCCCGGGGCGGGGACCTGGCGCTCAGGATCACCGGGCTCTACTACATCGCCCACGCCCACATCGCGCTCGGCCGCTACGCCGACGCGGTCGCCTGCGCCCGGGAGATCTGCCAGACCCTGGCCGGCCGCGAGGGGGAGCGCTTCGGGATGTCGGGCCTGCCGTACGCCGGCGCCTGCGCCGATGCCGCCGAGGCCCTGCTCGAGCTCGGCGACGTCGCGGCCGCCCACGAGTGGCTCGACCGCGGGGACGCCGTTGCCGACCGCGCCGGCCACCTCTACAGCCAGATGGTGATGGCCCAGGCCCGGGGCCAGGTGCTGGCCGAGACGGGCGCCACCGCGGAGGCGATCGCGCTCCTGGAGCGCACGGCCGCCGTGTGCCGGGACAAGAGGTTCGTCGGCCAGCTCATCAACGCCCGGCTGCACCTGGGGGTCGCCTACCTGCGCGCCGGCCGGCCCCACGAGGCCATCCAGGCCGCCGAGGAGTCGATCGCGCTGCAGGAGGACGCCGGAGTCACGGTGCGGCGCGGCGAGAAGATGCAGGTGCTGGTCGAGGCCTGCATCGCTCTCGGCGACCTCGACCGGGCCCGCGCCACGCTGGCCGCCGCGCTCGAGAGGACCGAGCGCCAGCGCGAGCGGGGCATCGAGGGGTGGCTCCGGCTGGCCGGCGGGGATCTCGCCCGTCGCGCGGGCGCCCCGGACGAGGCCGCCCGCCACTACACCCGGGCGCAGGCGATCGCCGAGGCGCTGGGCCTGCGCATCCTGCTCGAGCGGGCGCGCGCGGCCCTGGCC
>JBBIIW010000440.1:0-3061 GCA_037446305.1 Candidatus Rokuibacteriota bacterium | reverse complement strand
CCGGGGCGCCAGGCCGCGCAGCGCGCGGGCGAGCCGCGCGCGCTCGCGCGGCGTCCAGACTCCCCGCGAGGCGACGACGAGAGCACGCGCGTGGCCGGAAGCGGCGTTCGTCTTCCAGATGCTGCGTAAGAGTTTGCTCAGACCGGTCGGCTCCACCGCCGTGGTGCGAATGCGCCAGGCGGGCCGGCCGTGGCGCAGCGCGAGAACGCGCACGGTGGTGGCGCCGGCATCCACCCCCACCGCCAGCGCCGCGTTCGCGTGCTGTCGCGTCGGCATCGGGCGTGCCTCCCTGGCGCGTATTGTCCACGGGCCGGGGGCGACGCCCGTCCCGAAATCGGACGGTTGGACCGCCGCCCCGGCGTGGCACGGCGGATGCTCATTTCCACGCCCCGAGGATTCCCTTACATGGGCAGGACCATCGCCGCCTGGCTCCTCATCGCGAGCGCGGCCGCCTCGCCCGCGGCCCCGCCGCGGGAGGTCGTGCAGGAGGCGGTGGACCGCGTCGTCAGGGTGCTGGAGGACGCCCGGGTGAACGCGCCGGAGGAGGCCGCGCTCCCGCGGCCCGGCCCCGCGCCCACCCGCGCCGCCATCCGCCAGATCGCCGGCGAGCTGTTCGACTTCGACGAGGTCTCCCGGCGGGCGCTGTCCCGGCACTGGGCCGGCCGGAGCAGCGCCGAGCGGGCGGAGTTCGTCACGCTGTTCACGGACCTGCTGGAGCGGGCGTACGTGGGCAAGATCGAGGGGTACTCCGGCGAGACCATCATCTACACGGGCGAGGCGGTGGACGGCGACTACGCCACCGTGCGATCCCGCATCGTCTCCCGCCGGGGACGGGACACCCTGCTCGACTACCGCCTGCACCGCGCCGGCGGGCGCTGGAAGGTCTACGACGTCCTCATCGACGGGGTCAGCTTCGTGTCGACCTACCGCAGCGAGTTCAACCGCATCATCCAGTCCTCCTCCTACGAGGAGCTGGTCGACCGCCTGCGCAAGAAGACCATCGGGGCCCTCACGGTCCGCCCGCGGTAGCCGCGCCACCGAGTATCATGGGGCGTGCCCGGGACGCCCCCCAGCGCGCTCACCTGGCCGGATTACGCGCTGCTCGGTCTCTCGCTGGCTCTGCTCCTCGTCATCGGCCTCCGGCTCACCGGCCAGCAGCACGACACCGTCGACTTCTTCCTCGCCCGCCGCCGGGTGCCCTGGTGGGCGGCCGGCCTCAGCTTCCTGGCCACCGAGATCAGCGCCGTCACCATCATCTCGGTCCCGGCCACCGCCTACAGCGAGAACTGGGAGTACGTGCAGTTCTTCGTGGGCTCGAGCCTGGCCAAGTGGGTGGTGGCCTTCCTCTTCATCCCCGCCTTCTACCGGTACCAGGTCACGACCATCTACCAGTTCCTCCGCCACCGCTTCGGCGCCGCCAGTCAGGTCACGGCCTCCCTGTTCTTCTTCGTCACCCGGCTGCTCGGCTCCGCGGTGCGGCTGATGGCCGCCGCCCTGGCCGTCTCCATCCTCCTCGGCTGGCCGCTGGGGATCACCATCGCCGTGTTCGTGGGGGTCTGCATCCTGTACATGGCGGCCGGGGGCGTGAAGGCCATCGTCTGGACCAACGTGTTCCAGGCGCTGATGTTCCTGGCGGCCGGCGCCGCGACGCTGGGCTTTCTGGTCTCCCGCATCGAGGGCGGGGTGGGCGCCATCCTGGACGTGGCCGGCCAGGCCGGCCGGCTCAGCGTCGTGCACTGGGGGCCCAGCCCCGGCGCGCCCGACTTCTGGTCGCGGGTCTTCACCGAGCCGAACATCGTCTGGGTGGCCGTGCTCAACGGCCTGATCGGCTCCATGGCCGCCTTCGGCACCGACCACGACCTCATGCAGCGCCTGCTGACGGTCGAGACCCGGCGGCAGAGCCAGCTGACCCTGTCCCTCACGCCGCTGGGCACGCTGCTCACGCTGGTGATCTACCTGGGTCTGGGAGCCGCCCTCTACACCTTCTACGCCCAGCACCCCGGGCTGCCGGTGTCGCGGCCCGACGAGATCCTGCCCCACTTCGTGCAGCAGGCCATGCCGGCCGTGCTGCGCGGGCTCATGCTGGCCGCGATCGTCCTGGCCTCGATCGACTCGCCGCTGGGCTCGCTGTCGGCCTCGTTCGTGACCGACATCTACCGTCCCCTCCTCGTCCGCGGGGCCTCCGAGCGCCACTACCTCCTGGTGTCGCGGCTGAGCGTGCTGGGGTTCGGGGTGGTCCTGGGGCTCCTGGCCTACGCGTTCTCGGCCTTCAGCCAGATCCTGTGGCTGGCCTTCAAGATCGCCGGCGTCACCTTCGGCTCGCTGCTGGGCGTGTTCCTGCTCGGCCTGGCGACGCGGCGCCGCGTCCCGGACTGGGCCAACGTGGTCGCCATGGTGGTGATGGCGGCGCTGAACCTGGTCGTCCTGGTGCTCTCGGAGCGGCAGGCCCTGGGCACGGCGCTGGCCTGGCTGGGCGTGCCCGGAGCGCCGGCGGCCATCGCCTGGTCGTGGCTGGTGATCTTCGGGACGGCCGGGACGATGGGCCTGGCGCTGCTCCTCAGTGTGCGAGGCGGGCGATGACCGCGTCCAGCTGGCAGCGCCGGAAGCCGTAGGCCGTGAGCCCGAGAGTGCCGGCCCGGAGCAGGGCGGCGTCGTACGGGTCGCGCAGCAGCACGACGGCCAGGCGGCGGGCGGCGCCCTGCACGGCGTCCAGGAGCGCCCGGTTCGACGCGTAGAGGTGGGCGTCGAACAGGAACAGCACGGTGGCATCGGCCTCGGCGGCCCGGACGGCGGCCGCCGCCGTCTCCTCCGGCGAGGGCTCCATGCCGACCACCAGCGGCTCGGCGTGGATGCCGGCCCGGCCGAACGCCTGGCTCACGTAGCCCGCCTCGTCCTGCAGCTCCGGCTCGATGGTGATGCGCGGGGCCAGCTCCGAGAAGCGCGGGAACACGACCAGGACGCGCCTGTCGAGCGCGGAGCGGAAGTCGGGGCGGCCCCGGCTGGTCACGGTGACGGCCCGCGCCGCCATCGCGGCGGCGAGCGCGGGGCCGTCGCGCTCGGG
>JBBIIW010000439.1:0-3064 GCA_037446305.1 Candidatus Rokuibacteriota bacterium | reverse complement strand
CGAAAGGCCGACCTGCCGTGGCTGTCGGGGCCGATGCTGCCGCGCATCTTCGGCCCCTATGAGCCGATCCGCCGCGACTACCCGATCGCCGAATACCTGGCCGACACCGCCGGACTGGGGGTGGCGAAGGCGGTCTACGTGCAGGCCAACTGGCCGCCCGACCGCGCGCGGGACGAGGCCGCCTGGTTGGAGTCCGTCGCGCAGGAAACCGGCTGGCCGCACGGGATCGTCGCCTTCGCCGACATGACGGTGCCCGACGTGCGCCCCGCGCTGGACCGCCTGATGGCCTTTCCGCGGCTGCGCGGCATCCGGCAGCAGCTTCACTTTCACGACAATCCCACATACCGCTTCGCCGCCCGCCCCGACCTCTGCGAGCACCCCGCGCTGCGCCGCAACGTGGCCGCCCTCGGCGTGGGCGACCGCGCCCGCGTGCTGACCGAGGACGTGCGGCGCGCGCTCGACCGGCTGGAGCGCGAGGGCGAGCGCTTCACCATCGTGTTCCTCGACCCGCCCTACGACACGCCCCTGGCGGACGTCACCCTGGTCCGCCTGGCGGAAGGCACGGTGGCCGCGCCCGAGGCCATCGTCGTCGCCCAGCACCTGACGAAGCGCCCGCCGCCTCCGGCCCTCGGCCGGCTCGCGGCCTGGCGGACGCGCCGGTTCGGGGAGACGACCTTGACTTTCTTTCGAGCCGGAGCCTACGATGCCCGGTCGCCAGCCCACTCCGAGAGGGCCTGAACGGTGGCCAAGCGCGCGGTCTACCCCGGCATGTTCGATCCCGTCCACAACGGACACCTGGACGTCATCCGGCGCAGCCTGCGCATCTTCGACGAGCTGATCGTGGCCGTGGTGGCCAACCCGTCCAAGGAGCCCCTGTTCACCGTCCACGAGCGCCTGGAGATGATCGACGAGGCCACCCCCGACCTGCGCAGCAACTTCCGCATCGTGGCCTTCGACGGCCTGCTCATCCACCTGGTGGCCCGCGAGCGGGCCGACTGCATCGTGCGCGGCATCCGCGCCGTCTCGGACTTCGAGTACGAGTTCCAGATGGCCCTCATGAATCGCAAGCTCTCCAGCGAGGTGGAGACGGTGTTCCTGATGCCGCACGAGAAGTACACCTACATCTCCTCGCGCCTCATCAAGGAGGTCGCCAGCTACGGCGCCGCCGTGACGGGGCTGGTCCCGCCGGGCGTCGAGAAGCGGCTGGCCGAGAAGTTCCCGCGGCCGGGCCGGCCCTGACCCGGAGGGTGACGGTGCTCGCCCAGCGCATGAAGACCCTGACGCCCTCGGCCACCCTGGCCGTGCAGGCCCGGGCCCGCGAGCTGCAGGCTCGCGGGGTGGACGTCATCTCGTTCGGCGCCGGGGAGCCCGACTTCGACACGCCGGCCCGCATCAAGGAGGCCGCCGTGCAGGCCCTGCGGCGGGGCGAGACGAAGTACACGGAGGTCGGCGGCATCCTCGAGCTGCGCCAGGCCGTCTGCGCCAAGCTCAAGCGCGACCAGGGGCTCGACTACGAGCCGGCCGACGTGCTGGTCTCGGTGGGCGCCAAGCACACGCTCTTCAACATCGCCGTCGCCCTCCTCGATCCCGGCGACGAGGTGCTGGTGCCGAGCCCGTACTGGGTCTCCTACCCGGAGCAGATCCGGCTGCTGGGCGCGGTCCCGGTGCCGGTGCCCACCGAGGAGGCCGCCGGCTTCGATCTGGATCCCGGCCGCCTGCGGGCCGCCGTCACGCCGCGCACCCGGGCCGTCATCATCAACAGCCCCAACAACCCCACCGGCGCCGTCTTCTCGCCCGCCGCGCTGGACGCCGTGGCGCGCCTGGCCGTGGAGCGCGGGCTGTGGGTGATCTCCGACGAGTGCTACGAGGCGCTCACGTACGAGGGCCGGCACGTCTCCATCGCCCAGCTGGGCGCCGACATCAAGGCCCGCACGCTCGTCGTCAACACCTGCTCGAAGGCCTACGCCATGACCGGCTGGCGCATCGGGTACGCGGCCGGGCCCCGCGAGGTCATCCGGGCCATGACCAGCGTGCAGAGCCAGGTCACCTCGAACCCGTCGTCGATCGCGCAGTGGGCGGCGGTGGAGGCCCTGGCCGGCCCGCAGGACGAGGTGGCCAAGATGGCGGGCGAGTTCGACCGGCGCCGCCGGCTCATCGTCGCCGGCCTCAACGCGCTGCCGGGCGTGCGCTGCGCCATGCCGCGGGGAGCCTTCTACGCCTTCGCCGACGTGTCCGGTCTCTTCGGCCGGCGGGCCGAGGTGGGCGGCGCGCCGCGGACCCTGCGCGGCTGCACGGACGTGGCCGAGTTCCTGCTCGAGCACGCCCGGGTGGCGGTGGTGCCGGGCCTCGACTTCGGCTCCGACGCCCACGTGCGCCTGTCGTACGCCACGAGCGCCGAGCTGATCCGCGAGGGCCTGAGCCGCATGGAGGCGGCGCTCGGCCGGCTCGCCTGACCCCGTGGGGCGCCCGGTGCGCCCCCCGGTGATCCCTCCCGAATGGGCGGCGGCCTTCGAGGCCGCGCTGGACTCGCCGCTCACCCTCGTCGTCGGCGCCGGCGACACCGGCAAGACGACGCTGGTCACGGCGCTGGCCACGCACCTCCACCGGCGCGGCCACCCCGTGGGGGTCGTGGACGCCGACCTCGGCCAGTCCGCGCTCGGCCCGCCCACCACCGTCGGGCTGGGTCGCGTGAGCCGGCCGCTCGAGCGGCTGGGCGACGCCGAGCTCGTCGCCCTGGCCTTCGTCGGCGCCACCTCGCCGGCCGCCAACCTCACCGGCGCCCTGGTGGGGGCGGCGCGCATGGTGGCCCGCGCCCGGGCCGAGGGACTGACCCGCGTGGTCGTGGACACCAGCGGGCTCATCGCCGGCGACCTCGGCCGCACACTGAAGCAGGCCAAGATCGAGCTGCTCGACGCCGACCTCGTCATCGCCCTGGAGCGCGCGGGAGAGTGCGCCGCCATCCTGCGCCCGTACCGGGGCCGGCGGCCGAGGATCGCGCGGCTGGCGCCGGCGCCGGTGGCGCGCCGCCGGAGCGCCGACGAGCGGCGCCGCTACCGCGAGCAGG
>JBBIIW010000438.1:0-3066 GCA_037446305.1 Candidatus Rokuibacteriota bacterium | reverse complement strand
GCGCCCGCGAAGACAGTTGAGGTCTTCTCGTGATCGACCGGCGAAGCGTCGTCAATCAGCCGGTGGGCGAGTTCGTGGGCGAAGGTCAGGCGTCGGCGGCCGGCGACGCCAGCCCGAGCGTGAGCCCGAGGGCCGGCCACAGCCGCCAGGCCAGGACCCCCGAGCCGGCCGCACCCAGGGCCAGCAGGGCGACCAGGAGGCGCCATCCACCTCGCGCAGGTCGGGCTCGCCCGGGCGGGCTCACGCCACCGGCGACATCCCGCCGTCGAAGTTGATGGCGGCGCCCGTGATGTAGCCGGCGCGCTCGGAGACCAGGAACGCCACCAGGTCGGCGAACTCCTCGGCCTCGCCCACGCGCCCCAGCGGCACGCGGCGGCCCAGCTCGCGGTAGTAGGCCTCGAGGTCACCGCTCGCGCGGCGTTCCCACTGCGCGCTCTTGACCAGGCCCAGGCAGATCGTGTTGACCAGGATGCGGTCGGCCGCGTACTCGCTCGCCAGCGACTTGCTGAGGTTGATGCCGGCCGCGCGGGTCACGCTGGTCGGCAGCGCGCGCGGCGTCGGGGCCTTGCCGCTCACCGTCGTCACGTTGACGATGCGGCCGCCGCCCCGCGCCTGCATGACGGGGATCACGAGGCGGCAGAACCGGATGGCGGCCAGCAGCTTCAGCTCCAGGTCGGCCAGCCAGGCGGCGTCGTCGACCTGGGCGAACGGCGCCGCCGCGGAGGTGCCGGCGTTGTTGACCAGGATGTCCACGCCCCCCCAGCGGTCGAGGACGGCACCGACGAACGCCTCGGCGTCGGCGGCGCGGGTGACGTCCGCCGGCCGGGCCAGCACCTCGGCGCCGGTGGCGTGGCGGATGGCGGCCGCCGCCTGCTCGAGCACCTCCTTGCGCCGGGCGCAGATGGCCACCCGCACGCCCTCGCGGGCCAGGCGCTCGGCGCACGCCCGCCCCAGCCCCTCGCTGCCTCCGGTCACGATCGCGATCCTGCCCTCGAGTCCCAGCTCCAGCATGCCCGTCCCTCCCGGCCCCGGTATGATACTGGGCGTGGCCTTCACCGACGACCTGTGGCGCGGCATCGCCCCCATCTACGCGGCGATCCTCGACCACCCCTTCCTGCGCGGCCTGACCGACGGCTCCCTGCCCCGCGAGAGCTTCCGCTTCTACGCCGTGCAGGACGCCCTCTACCTCCGCGACTTCGCCCGCGCGCTGTCGCTGGCCGCCGCCCGGGCGCCGCGGGACGAGTGGATCATCATGTTCGACGAGCACGCCGCGGGCGCGCTCCGGGTCGAGCGGGCGCTGCACGAGTCCTTCTTCAAGGACTTCGGTCTGACCCCGGCCGAGGTGGCCGCCACGCCGCTGGCGCCCACCAACCTGGCCTACACCTCGTACCTGCTGGCCGTGGCGTACGGCGCGCCCTTCCCGGAGGCGGTGGCGGCGCTGCTGCCCTGCTACTGGATCTACTGGGAGGTCGGCAAGACCCTGGAGCGGGCCGGCTCGCCCGACCCGCTCTACCGCCGCTGGATCGGCACCTACGCCTCCGGCGAGTTCGGCGCGGTGGTGCAGGCGGTGCTGGAGGCCACCAACCAGATGGCCCCCGACCTGACGGCGGCCCAGCGCGAGGCCATGCGCCGGCACTTCGTGACCACGAGCCGCTACGAGTGGATGTTCTGGGAGATGGGCTGGCGCCGCGAGGGCTGGCCGGTATGAGGGCCGTCCTCTTCGACCTGGACGACACGCTGCTCGACTACTCGGGCGGCGCCGACCGCTGCTGGGCGGAGGCCTGCGCGGTCGCCGCGCCGGGCGCGGGAGTGGACCCGGCCGCGCTGCTGGCAGCCATCGACGAGGTGAAGGCCTGGTTCTGGAGCGACCCGGAGCGGCACCGGCGCGAGCGGGTGGACATGCTGGGCGCCTGGCGCAAGATCGTCGAGCACGCGCTGGAGCGCTGCGGCGGCCCCCGCGACGGGCTCGCGCTGCGGGTGGCCACCGAGTTCGCCGCCCGTCGGCGCGCGGCCTGGCGGCTGTTCCCCGATGCCCTGGCCACCCTGACGGTGCTGCGGCGCCGGGGCCTGGCCCTGGGCCTGGTCACCAACGGCGACGCGACGATGCAGCGCGAGAAGATCGCCCGCTGGCAGCTGGCGCCGTTCTTCGACGTCGTCGTCATCGAGGGCGAGTTCGGCTGCGGCAAGCCCGACCCCCGCGTCTTCCGTCATGCGCTCGAGACGCTGGCCATCGAGCCGGCCGAGGCGTGGATGGTGGGCGACAACCTGGTGTGGGACGTGGAGGGCGCCCAGCGCGTCGGGGTGCGCGCGGCCTGGGTGGACCGCGCCGGGCAGGGGCTGCCGCCCTCGAGCCCGGTCGTTCCCGATCGCGTGCTCGCCTCGCTCACGGAGCTGGTCCGGCCTGACGGCTCGTCCTGACGCGCCGGGCGCGCGCCCGGCATGCCGACTTGTCACGTCCCGCGGGCCCGGGGGGCTCGCCAGGCGCGCATCCGCGTCGCAACGGCTGAAAAAGCTAGGCCGATCTCTGGCAGGTCTGTTGCTATTGTCGTAGGTGCGCCAAGGAGGGAGCATGCGACGATTCGGAGTCCTGCTGGTCGCCGTGGCGCTGACCGCCACCGGCTGTGGTTCGATCGTGGCGTCCCGACCGGCGAACGCCGACCTCACCGGCAAGTGGCGGGGCGTGTGGGTCGGGTACGGCGTCGCGGACATCCCCCGCAACGAAGCGGCCACGGCTGATCTCGTTCAGCACGGGCGGTACGGCAGCGGCCGGCTGGTCCTGGACGGGACGAACGCCGCCGAGGGCGTGCCGCTGCCGCTGCGGCACGCCGGCCTGGCCGGCTCCCGCGTGGAGTTCGAGGTGGACGACGACGAGGTCGTCATGCGCCACGAGCTGGGGGGCCACCTGTTCACCTTCGACTTCAAGGTGGACGGCGACCGGATGCTGGGCCGGCTGCGCAACGGTGACACGCCGGTCCGGGTCGTCCTGGAGCGCGTGAAGCCCAGGACGGCTGCCGCCCCCCCGCCGGTCGTGGCCGCCGCCCCGCTGCCGCCGCCCGCGCGCGTCGC
>JBBIIW010000437.1:0-3067 GCA_037446305.1 Candidatus Rokuibacteriota bacterium | reverse complement strand
CGGCGGCCGGCTGGGCTCCGGCCGACGTATCCCGGCACGCCGGGGAGGTGGCCGCGATCGCCAGCCGCGAGGTGGACCCGGTGAGCGACCTGCACGGCGCGGCCGACTACAAGCGCGACATGACCCGGGTGTTCGTCCGACGTCTCCTCCTCGTCGCCGCCGAGCGGACGGCCGGACGCGAGCCTCATGCACGTCATCCCCATACAGTCCTCGTCTAGGATCCGGATCACGGTCAACGGGCACCCGGTGGAGCTGGACGTCCGCCCGGAGGCGCTCCTGCTCGACGTCCTGCGCGAGCGCCTCCAGCTCAAGGGCGCCAAGCGCTCCTGCGACATGCAGGTGTGCGGGGCCTGCACGGTGCTGGTCGACGGCGAGCCGGTGAGCGCGTGCACGTTCCTGGCCCTCGAGGCCGATGGGCGGGAGGTGCTGACGGTCGAGGGGCTCGCGCCCGAGGGAGCGCTCGACCCGCTGCAGGAGGCCTTCATCGCGCACGGGGCGGTGCAATGCGGCTTCTGCACCTCGGGGATGCTCCTGACCGCGCGCGCCCTCCTGGCCGAGGACCCTGCGCCCACGGCGGAGCGGGTGGCGCAGTACCTGCGGGGCAGCCTCTGCCGGTGCACCGGATACCGCAAGATCGTCGAGGCGGTGCTCGCCTGCGGGCGGCCCGCCGGAGCCGGCCGATGAGCCGGCGGGTCGTCGGCCGGTCGGTCCGCCGCACCGACGCGCTCGAGAAGGTCACCGGGCGCGCGCGGTACCTGAGCGATCTCGAGGTGCCGGGGATGGCGCATGCCCGGCTGCTCCGGTCGCCGCATCCCCACGCCCGGATCGTCCGCCTCGACGTGGCCCGGGCCCGGACCCTGCCCGGCGTGCACGCGGTGCTCACCGCGGCGGACCTCACGTGGTGTGAGCCGTTCTACGGCCCGGCGCTCCGCGACCGGCCGATCCTGGCCACCGGCGTCGTCCGCTACGAGGGCGACCCGGTGGTGGCGGTGGCGGCGGTCGACGAGGCGACGGCCGCCGAGGCGCTCGACCTCGTCGAGGTCGACTACGAGGAGCTGCCGGCCGTGATGACGCTCGAGGCGGCGCTGGCCCCCGGCGCCCCGCTCGTCCACCAGGCCGAGCCGCTGGCCGGCCACTTCTCCGACCTGGCGTCGCTGCGGGCCCGGCCGGGCACGAACATCTGCCACCAGTTCGACTACGAGCGCGGGCAGCCGGCGGCCGCCCTGGCGGCGGCGGCGGTGACGGTGGAGGACAGCTACGCGTTCCCGCGCATCCAGCACTACTCGATGGAGCCGCACGGCGCCATCGCGGCCTGGGACGCGGAGGGCGGCCTCACGCTGTGGGCATCGACCCAGAACCCCTTCTCGGTCCGGGCCGAGCTGGCCGCGATGTTCGGGCTCCCGGCCAGCCGGATCCGGATCATCGTGCCCCTCCTCGGCGGTGGATTCGGGGGGAAGACCTACGCCAAGCTGGAGCCGCTGGCCGCCGTGCTGGCCCGGGCCGCCGGCCGGCCGGTGCGGCTGCTGGCGTCGGTCGAGGACGCGTTCCGGACGGTGCGGCGCTGCGGCGCCCGCGTGCGCGCCCGGCTGGGATTCGACCGGGACGGCGCGCTGCTCGCCGTCGAGTGCCACGCCGATTTCGACGTCGGGGCCTACGCCGACATCGCGCCCCGGGTCATCCAGAAGGGGACGTACACGGCCACCGGGCCCTACCGGGTCCCCCACGTGCGCCTGCACAGCAACGCCGTCTACACCAACACGACCCCCGGCGGCGCCTTCCGCGGCTTCGGCGTGCCGCAGATCGTGTGGGCCGTGGAGTCGCTCATGGACGTGGCGGCCGAGCGCCTGGGACGCGACCCCGTGGACCTGCGCCGGCAGAACCTGCTCGCGCACGGCGAGGAGTACGCGCCGGGCGATACGCCGGTCGACGGCAAGCTCGAGGAGAGCCTGGCTCGCCTGGCCGAAGCCCTCCGGTGGGCCCAGGCGCCGGCCCCCGGTCGGGCCCGGGGCGTCGCCGCGATGATGAAGGCCAGCGTGGCGCCCTCGGTCTCGGAGGCGATCGTCCGGCTCCACGCCGACGGCAGCGTCAGCGTCCTGGTGAGCACCGTGGAGATGGGCCAGGGCGCCCGCACGGTCATGGCCCAGATCGCGGCCGAGGTCCTGGCCGTGCCGCTCCAGCGGGTCTCGGTGGCTGCGCCCGACACCAGCGTGACCCCCTACGACCAGACGACCAGCTCCAGCCGCTCGACCACCATGGTCGGCCGGGCGGTCCAGGAGGCGGCGGAGGACGTCCTGGGCCAGCTGCTCCGGATCGCGGCCGGCCGGCTGGGCGCGCCGGTCGCTCAGCTCCGCGCCGAGGAGGCCGCGATCGTGGGCGGCGGAGCCCGCCTGCCGTACCCGGAGCTCCTCGACCACCACTTCGGCATGCGGGGCGGCGAGCTGATCGGCCGCGGCGTGGTCGCTCCCGGCCGCACGGCGGCTCCGCTCGGGGGCAGCACCCCGTTCTGGGAGGTCGCCATGGGCGGGGCGGAGATCAGCCTCGACGAGGAGACCGGCGCCATCAGCGTCGAGGCCTACGCGTCGGTCAGCGACGTGGGCTGCTGCATCAACCCGCAACAGTGCGAGGCCCAGGACGAGGGTGCCGTGATGCAGGGGCTCGGCCACACCCTGTTCGAGGAGATGGTGTACGCCGACGGCCAGCTCCTCAACGGGGACCTGGTCGGCTACCGGGTGCCGCGGGCCGAGGACCTGCCCGCGCGTCTCGAGTCGCGGTTCGTGGAGAACGGGGACGGCGCCGGGCCGTTCGGCGCCAAGGGGCTGGGCGAGGGCGGCCTGGTGCCCGTGAGCCCGGCCGTCGCCAACGCGCTGGCCCGGCTGACGGGACTTCGCCTGCGTGAGCTGCCGCTCACCCCGGAGCGCGTGTGGCGCGCGCTCCGGCAGCGGCGCGCCGGGGCCGCGGGCGGCGGCCTTCATCGAGGAAGCGAGGTGACCGATGTGTGACCTGTCGACCGTCGACCGACGCACGTTCCTCAGGACCACGGCCGGCGCGGCCGCGTTCGCGGCCGCGG
>JBBIIW010000436.1:0-3081 GCA_037446305.1 Candidatus Rokuibacteriota bacterium | reverse complement strand
CCGCGACGCGCCGGGCGCCGCCGGCAGGCCGCCGCCGGGGCGCGCCGACGAGCATACACTGCTCACGGTCCGCGAGTTCCGCCGCGTCCCGCTGGACGCCTCGGGCCTGGCCCTCGTGGTGTTCCGCGCCCGGCCCGGCCGGGCCGCCTCGCTCATCGCGACGCTCGGGCACTGGTCCGAGCGAGCCGTGAGCGTCTACCAGCCCACGTACCTGCTGGTGGCGCACTCGCTGGAGCAGCCCACCATCAGCGTGCTGCTCACGGGGGTGCGGGAGCGGCGGGCGCTGCAGCGGGCGCAGTCGTGCCCGTTCAGCCTCGAGCTGGTGCTGCCCGAGGTGGCCCCGCTCCTGGAGCGCGCACCGGAGCGCTACGTCTACTGTCCGGAGCGGGTCGAGGTCCTGGTCGCGCCCGACGCGGTCTGAGCGCTAGGACTCGGCGTTCAGACGGAGGGCCTCCACCAGCAGCTCGGCGGTGGCCACGACGTCCTTCAGGTCCACCCACTCGCTCACCGTGTGGATGGCCCGCATGCCGCACCCCAGGTTGGCCACCTCCAGGCCGTGGCCGGCGAACACGTTGGCGTCGCAGCCGCCGCCGGTGGCCCGGGTGCGGAACGGCCGCCCGATCCGGCGCGCCGCCGCCGTCATGAGGCGGACGATGGGCGCCTCGTCATCCAGCTCCAGCCGATCGTAGGCCCGCTCCACCCGCACTTCGGCCCGCGCCTGGCAGACCTGGCCGTCCACCACCACCCGATGGCGCGCGGCGGCCTCCTCGAAGCAGCGGCGCATGTGCTCCGTCTGCTCCTCCAGCTTGCGGGCATCCCGGCTCCGGGCCTCGCCCCTGACCGTCACCCGGTTGGGCACGATGTTGGTGGCCAGGCCGCCCTCGATCACGCCCAGGTTGGCCGTCGTCTCCGGGTCGAGGCGCCCCAGCCGCATGCCGGCGATGGCCTGGGCGGCCACCTGGATGGCGCTGATCCCCTGCTCCGGACAGACGCCGGCGTGCGCCTCCAGCCCGTGCACCACGGCGCTGAAGGTGCTGGCCGCGGGGGCCCGGGTGATCAGCTCGTCCACGCCGTCGCAGTCGAGCACCAGGCCCCGCCGGGCCCGGAGCCGGCGCGCGTCGAAGTGCTTGGCGCCCAGCAGGCCGACCTCCTCGCAGATGGTGAAGAGCAGATCGATGGGCCCGTGCGGGATGCGGCGCTCCTGCACGACGCGCACGGCCTCCAGGATGGCGACGATGCCGGCCTTGTCGTCGCCGCCCAGCACGGTGGTGCCGTCGGTGCGCACGATGTCGCCCTGCACGACCGGCCGGATGTTCTGGCACGGCACGACCGTGTCCATGTGCGCGCACAGCAGCAGGGGCTCGGCCGCCGGCGCCGTCCCCGGCACCCGGGCCAGCACGTTGCCGGTGTCGCCGCCCACCCGGTGGCCGGCGTCGTCCACCGCCACCTCGGCGCCCAGCGCCTCCAGCGTCGAGAGCAGCCGCCCGGCCACGGCGGCCTCGCGCCGCGAGGGACTCGAGATCTGGACCAGCGCCAGGAACTCGGAAGCCAGCCGCTGGCGGTCGATCATGAGGGCTCCTCCCCGTTCACGCCCACACCAGGTCGAAGAGGCGGCAGGTGTTGGTGGACAGGCGGAACATCACGTCCTCGATGGGGACCTGCTTGATCTTGGCGACCTCCTCCGCCACCCGGGCGGCGAGCCAGGGGCCGGACGGCAGGCCCTCGAACTCGCCGCCGTACCGCCACGGCGCGTCGCTCTCCACCAGCAGCGCGTCGAGCGGCACCGCCCTCACCAGCGCGCGGTCGCGCTCGCGGTAGACGACCTCCGGCCCGACGGAGACGAAGTAGCCGGCCTCCACGATGGCCCGCGTGACGTCGGCCGGCGCCTTGTGCCAGTGGAAGACGGCCCGCTCGATGCCGTGGCGCCGGAGCGCCTGCAGCGCGCCGGCCGCCGCGCCGTGCGGGGCGTGCAGGGCGACGGCCAGGTCGTAGCGGGCGGCCACGGCCAGCAGGCGGTCGAGGTGGGCGCGGGCGCGGGCCAGCACGCGGTCGGGCTCCGACGACGCCTCCAGACAGTACCAGGGCAGCCCGACCTCGCCCAGGCCCACCAGCCGGGCGTGATGCTCGGCGATCTGCGCCTCGACCTGCTCGAGGTCGGCCTCGGTCAGGTGCACGCGGTCGGGATGGAAGCCCACGCAGGCCCACACGGCCTTGGGATGGGCGCCGGCGATGGCCAGCGTGCGCGCGTTCGTCTCGGGGTCGCACCCCACCGCCACCACGCCCCACACGTCGTGGGCCAGCGCCACGTCCAGCGTCTGGCGGACGTCGGTGAACTCCGGATCGTGCAGGTGGCAATGGGTGTCGATGATCATGCGCGCGGTCAGGCTCCGGCCACCACCATGCGGCCGATCTTCAGCGTGGGGGCCGCCGTGCGGTCGCGGAGCACGAGGTCGTCGGCCACCCCCTCCACCGCCGCCAGCATCTCGAGCAGGTTGCCGGCGATGGTCACCTCGTGCACGGGGTAGGCCAGGCGGCCGTGCTCGATCCAGAGCCCGACCGCGCCGCGGGAGTAGTCGCCGGTGACGCCGTTGACGCCGAAGCCGATCAGCTCCGTCACGTAGAAGCCCTCGGCGACCGAGGCGATGAGGTCGGCCGGCGAGACGCGCCCGGGCAGCAGCATCAGGTTGGTGGTGCCCACCGTCACCCCGGCCCCGTCGCGGGCGGCGTGGCCGGTGGCGGCCAGCCCCAGCCTGCGCGCGCTGTAGGTGTCGAGCAGGTACGACGCCAGCACTCCCTCGCTCACCAGCACGGTGCGCCGGGTGGGGAGCCCCTCGCCGTCGAAGGGGCGCGAGCCCAGCCCCCCGGGGATCAGGCCGTCGTCCACGATGGTCACCGCCGGCGAGGCGATGCGCGTGCCCAGCCGGTCCACCAGGAACGAGGCCCGCCGGTAGAGCGAGGGGCCGGCGGCGGCGGCGGCGACGGCGCGGACCAGGCTGGCCGCCGTCTCGGGGTCGAAGATCACCGGGACCTCGACGGTCTTCACCTTGCGGGCCCCCAGGCGGCGCAGCGCCCGGGCCGCCG
>JBBIIW010000435.1:0-3096 GCA_037446305.1 Candidatus Rokuibacteriota bacterium | reverse complement strand
AGCCTCCGGCCGCGAGCGCGTCGAGCTGCCGGGCCGGGCTCAGCAGGACGACGCGGGACGGATCGCGCCCGAGCAGGGCGCGCAGGGCGGCGATCAGCCTCCCCGCGCGGGGACCGGCGCCGGCCAGCTCCGAGAGGTCGTCGTGGACGTAGAGGGTGCGCGGCGTCGGCGCGGCGGCGCCCACGCTCACTCCGGCCGGGCCAGGGCCAGCCCGAACCGCCCCGCCGGATCCGTGTACCAGGCCTCCAGGGCCAGGCCGGCCCCGGCCAGCATCGCCTCCGTCGTGGCCCGCGTGAACTTGTAGGAGCTCTCCGTCCAGATCCCCTCGCCGGCCGCGAGGTCGAGGACCAGCCCCAGCCGGCCGAGCGTCACGCGCTGCGGAGCCTCGGCCACCAGGTGCATCTCGATGCGGGCGGGGCCGGCCCGGTAGAGCGCCCGGTGCCGGTAGGCCTCGGGCCGGAAGTCGCCGTCGAGCATCCGGTTGACGACGCGCAGGATGTTGCGGTTGAACTCGCGCGTCACCCCCTCCGCGTCGTCGTACGCCGCCTCCAGCGCGCGCCGGTCCTTCACCAGGTCGACCCCGAGCAGCAGGCGGCCGTCGCGGGCCAGGAGCGCGCGGAGCTGGCCCAGCAGGCGGTGCCGGGCGGGCGGGTCGAAGTTGCCGATGGTGCTGCCGAGGAACAGGGCCAGCCGGCGGCCGGCCGGCGGCGGCACCTGCGGCAGGTGGCGCTCGAAGTCGCCCACGACGGCGTGGACCTGCAGCGCCGGGTAACGATCGCAGAGCGGGGGGAGGGCGGCGGCCAGCCCGTCGCGCCCGACGTCGAAGGGGATGTAGCGGAGGCGGCGGGATGGGGGCAGGGCGTCCAGGAGCCAGCGCACCTTGCGACACGATCCCGGTCCCAGCTCCACCAGATCGTCGGGCTGCGCGCGCGCGACCACCTCGCCCGCGTGCTTCTGGAGGAGCGCCTCCTCCGCGCGCGTGAGGTAGTACTCCGGCAGGGCGGTGATGCGCTCGAACAGGGCCGAGCCCGCCTCGTCGTAGAAGTACTTGGGGGGCAGCGTGCGCGGCCGGGCCGTGAGCCCCCGGCGCACGTCGTCGGCCAGCATGGCCTCGAACGCCCGGCCGTCCAGGTGCACGTCCACCTGCCAGCGCGGCGGGGTCACAGCGCGACCGTCCGGAAGCCGGCGACGATGTTGCGGCGGTGGCGCTTGTAGAAGTTCCGCCAGGTGGCGCGGATCAGCCGGGACCGGGTCGTCCAGCCGCCGCCCTTGAGGACCTTCTTCTGCCCGAAGTAGGGCTCGGAGTACTCGCGGTACGGGTCGCAGGCGAAGCCCGGATAGGGCCGGAAGGTGTCCTCCACCCATTCCCAGACGTTGCCGATCATCTGCCGGCAGCCGACCGGGCTGTCACCGGCCGGCAGGGCCCGGACGTCCACCGTGCCGCCCGCCCGGTAGTCGAGGTTCGCGCGCTCCGGCGCGGGCGGCTCGTCGCCCCACGGGAAGCGGCGCTTGGCGCCGGTGGCCGGGTCGTACGTGGCCGCCATCTCCCACTCCGCCTCCGTCGGCAGCCGCCGGCCCGCCCAGCGGCAGTAGGCCTCGGCCTCGTACCAGTTGACGTGGACCACGGGATGCCAGGGCTGCAGCGCGGCCGGCACGCCGAACCGGCGCTCGTGCCAGCGGCCGGCGCCGTCCCGGACCCAGAACAGCGGATGCTCGGCGCCCTCGCGCCGGCGCCACTCCCAGCCCCGGCGCCCCCACAGCTCGCGCCGCCGGTAGCCGCCGTCGTCCACGAAGGCCTGGAACTCCGCGTTGGTCACGGGGGCGGCGGCGATCCGGAAGGGCGCGACCTCGACCGGGTGCGCCCACTTCTCGTTGTCGAAGACGAAGGGCTCGTCGGGGCTGGCGCCGAGCAGGAAGGTGCCGCCGGGGACGGCGACGTCGTGCGGCCGCCACGAGGGGTCCACGGGCGGGTGGGACCAGACCGGATCGATCCGCGCGATCGCCGGCCGGGGATAGTCGAGGGACTGCCGGATCAGGGTGAGGTTCTCGGCGTGCATGTCCTCGTGCAGGGTGGCCAGGGTGTAGAAGTAGGCCTCCTCGGGGCTCGGCTCGTGGTCGTCCAGCCGGCCGAGCGTCCGGGCGAGCACCTCGGCGATGTAGGCCCGGGTCGCCTGGCGCGAGGGGAAGGCATGGTCCCAGCGCCGCGTGTAGGCGACGTTGAAGGCGTCGTAGATGCCGTCGGCGCCGGGCAGGAGCGTCGGCGCCCCGTCCAGCCTGCGCAGGATCCAGAGCTCCTGGAACCAGCCGACGTGCCCCATCTCCCAGATGGGGGGCTCCAGGAAGTGGCCCCGGACACCCGGCATCTGGGCGTCCGTGAGGTCCTCCAGCAGCGCCAGCTCGACCCGGCGTGCGTCGCAGAGCGCGCCGCGCAGGGCCTCGGCGCTCACGCGCCCGCGGAACTCGACGGGGCCCACGAGGCATCGGTACTTCTCCCCTGCCGGCCTGTCAAGGGGCTCCCCGGCCGGACTGTTGCTCGGGCGCGCCCCGATGCTATGGTGGCGCCATGCGTCGGCGGCTCCTCCTGGTCGCGCTGCTCGGCGTGCTGGCGCCGGCGCCCGTCCAGGGCGACGTCGTGCTGCCGGCGGGCTTCACCGCGCGCATCTATGTCACGGGGACAGGATTCGACCCCGGGACGGGCCGGGCCGCGCCCGGCATTCCCTCCACCTCCACGCTGGCCTTCGACGACAGCGGCTCCCTCTATCTGGCCCGGACCGGCCGGCGCTACATGGGCGGGGAGGTCGAGGACATCTGGCCCATCTACCGGATCCCCGCCGGCGGCGCGCGGCTCACCCCGGCGCGGGAACGCCAGTACTTCTACGGCCCGCCGCTGCCGAACCCGCAGGTGGCCGCCGTGCGCGGCGGCCGCGAGCTGTTCGTCACCACGTTCGACCGCGACCGGCGCGTGGGCGTCCTCTACCGGATCCTCGACGGCCACGCCGAGCTGATCGCCGGCGGCACGCCGCCGCCGGGCGAGACGCCGCTGCTGCGCCAGCCCGAAGGGGCCGCCGCCGATGCTGCCGGCCGGCTCTACGTGGC
>JBBIIW010000434.1:0-3097 GCA_037446305.1 Candidatus Rokuibacteriota bacterium | reverse complement strand
GCGCGGCCCGGCCCGCGCGCCTCGCCGCCGGCCGGCTCCGGCGGCCGAGCAGCAGACGCTGTTCGAGCTGTGAGCGCCGGCGTCCGGTCCCCGGCGGCTTGACAGCCCGGGGCCGGGGGCGATAATACCCCCCGAGGGTATCAGGAGGCCGCGTGATCGACGAGACGACCAAGACCAAGGCCCTGGGCCGCCTCCGCCGCATCGAGGGCCAGGTGCAGGGGCTGCAGCGGATGATCGCCGGCGACGCCTACTGCGTGGACGTCCTGCTGCAGATCGCCGCCGTGCAGGGAGCCCTGGAGCAGGTGCACAAGCTCCTCCTCGGCCGGCACATCGAGTCCTGCGTGGCCGACGCCCTGCGCTCCGGCGGCAAGGGGGAGCGGCAGCGGAAGATCGAGGAGCTGCTCGAGGTCTTCGCCCGCTTCGGAGGCCGGTGATGGCGGCCGTGGAGCGCCGCACGCTGCCCGTGCGCGGCATGCACTGCGCCGCCTGCGTGGGCCGGGTGGAGGGCGCGCTGCGGGGGGTGCCGGGCGTGGCCGAGGCGCACGTCAACCTGGCGACCGAGCGCGCCACGGTCGTCTTCGATCCCGAGCGGGCGCCGCTGCCGGCCCTGCAGGCGGCGGTGGAGGCCGCCGGCTACGAGCTGGTCGAGCCGCCGCCCCCGGGCGCCGCGGCCGGCGACCGCGAGCGCGAAGCGCGCGAGCGGGAGCAGCGGCAGCAGCGGCGGAAGTTCATCGTCGGCGCCATCCTCTCCGTGCCCGTCCTGCTGGGGGGCATGGCCCACCTGTTCCCGTGGGTCCCCGCCTGGCTGGCCGATCCCTGGCTCCTCCTGGCGCTGACCACCCCCGTGCAGCTCTGGGTCGGCTGGGACTTTCACGTCGGCCTGCTGCGGGACCTGCGCTACCGGACGGCCAGCATGGCCAGCCTCGTCTCCATCGGGACCAGCGCCGCCTACCTCTTCAGCCTGGCGGTCACGCTCTGGCCGCAGCTCTTCCCCGAGCACGGGCGGATGACCTACTACGAGACGAGCGCCGTCGTCATCACGCTGGTGGTCCTGGGACGCTGGCTGGAGGCGCGGGCGCGCGGCCGGACCTCGGAGGCCATCCGCCGGCTGATGAGCCTGGCGCCCCGCACGGCCCGGGTGCTGCGGGACGGCCGGGAGGTCGACGTGCCGTCCGAGGCGGTGGAGGTGGGCGACCTGGTCCGCCTGCGTCCCGGCGAGCGGGTGCCGGTGGACGGGATCGTGGTCGAGGGCGCGTCCACCGTGGACGAGTCCATGCTGACGGGCGAGAGCCTGCCCGTCGACAAGCGCCCCGAGTCCCGGGTGGCGGCGGGGACGGTGAACCGCACCGGCACGCTGCTGTTCCGGGCCACCCGGGTGGGCAGCGAGACGACCCTGGCGCGCATCATCCGGCTGGTCGAGGAGGCCCAGGGGTCGCGGGCGCCGATCCAGCGCCTGGCCGACCGCGTGGCCGCCGTCTTCGTGCCCATCGTGCTCGTGATCGCCGCCCTCACCTTCGCGGGCTGGCTGACCCTCGGTCCGGATCCCCGGCTGGTCATGGCACTGTCCGCATCCGTGGCGGTGCTGGTCATCGCCTGTCCGTGCGCCATGGGCCTGGCCACGCCGACGGCCATCATGGTGGGGACCGGCAAGGGCGCCGAGCACGGGGTGCTGATCAAGAGCGCGGCGGCGCTGGAGCTGCTGCACCGGGTCGACACCGTGGTGTTCGACAAGACCGGAACGCTGACGGTGGGCCGACCGGAGGTGACCGACGTGGTCACGGCCGCGGGGGTGAGCGAGGACGAGGCGCTGGCGCTGGCGGCGGCCGCCGAGCAGGGCTCCGAGCACCCGCTGGGCGAGGCCATCGTGCGCCGGGCCAAGGAGCGGGGACTGGCGCTGCCGCCGGTCGGGGAGTTCAGCGCCACGCCCGGACAGGGCATCGAGGCCCTGGCGCCCGACGGGCGGGTGCTGCTCGGCAACCGCGCGATGATGGACGGGCGCGGCATCGAGGTCGGGGCGCTGGCGCCTGCGGCCGCCGCGCTCGAGGCCGAGGGCAAGACCGTCATGTACCTGGCCTTCGCCGGCCGGCTCCTGGCCCTGATCGCCTGCGCCGAC
Source organism: Candidatus Rokuibacteriota bacterium (assembly GCA_037446305.1). Lineage (GTDB taxonomy): Bacteria > Methylomirabilota > Methylomirabilia > Rokubacteriales > CSP1-6 > JBBIIW01. The sequence goes on along the minus strand of JBBIIW010000434.1, from coordinate 984 downwards.
CGGCTCAAGCCCGAGGCCGCCGGGGTGGTGCGACGCCTGCAGGCGCTGGGCCTGGAGGTGGTGATGCTGACGGGCGATACCCGCGCCACCGCCGAGGCCATCGCGCGTCAGGCGGGCATCGGCCGGGTGCAGGCCCAGGTGCTGCCCGAGGCCAAGGCGGCCGCCGTCGCCGCGCTGCGGGCCGGCGGGCGGCTGGTGGCCATGGTGGGCGATGGCGTGAACGACGCGCCGGCCCTGGCCCGGGCCGACGTCGGGATCGCGATGGGGTCGGGGACCGACGTGGCCATCGACGCCGCCGACGTGACGCTCATGCGCGGGGACCTGCGCGGCGTGGTGGCGGCGCTGGAGCTGTCGCGGCGGACCATCCGGATCGTCAAGGAGAACCTGGTGTGGGCCTTCGGCTACAACATCGTCCTGATCCCCGTCGCGGCCGGCGTGCTCTACCCGGTGGCGGGGATCATGCTGTCACCGGTGCTGGCCGGCGCCGCGATGGCCTTCTCCTCGGTGTCGGTCGTCACCAACAGCCTGCGCCTGCGGCGGTGGGCGCCGGGAAGGGAGCCTGGTCATGGCGGTTGATCCGGTCTGCAAGATGACGGTCGAGCCCGCCCGGGCGGCGGCCCAGTCGACGTACCAGGGCCAGACCTACTACTTCTGCTGCCCCCGGTGCAAGCAGGAGTTCGATCGCGAGCCGGCCCGGTACGTGGAGTCCCGGTGATCGAGCCGGCGCTCCTGCGCGGCCGGGACGTCTACGAGCGGCGGATGGAGGGATGGACGGACGACGGCGGGCCCGACGCGCTCGCCCACACCGTCCGGCTGCGCGATCCCGACCGCGCCCTCGAGCTCTCGGTGGTGGCGACGATCTCGCCCGCCTACGAGATCCGCCGGGCCGCCTGCCGGGTCCTGCAGGGCGCCATCGCGCCGGCAGTCGCCCGGGCGGCCGAGCGTCTGGCCGGCACCCGCATGGTGGCCGGCTTCACCCGCCAG
>JBBIIW010000433.1:0-3102 GCA_037446305.1 Candidatus Rokuibacteriota bacterium | reverse complement strand
GGCCTGCGGCCAGGGCCGCCGGCCCCGCCGCCGATCCCGGACGCAGCGCCGGTCGCGCCCCCGGTCGCCGGCCCCCACCGTTCGCGACGCTACGCCGGAGGCCTGCGGCTCGACGACCCGGCCGAGGTCCGGCGGGCCATCGTCCTCATGACGGTCCTCGGACCCTGCCGGGCGCTCGAGCCCGAGCGCTGACCCCGGTCGGGGGCCCTCAGCGCCGCCGCTTGCGGTCGCGGAGGTCGAGGGCGCCCGGACGCCGGCGAGGGTCCTCACCGCGGGCGAACAGCTGGGTCTTCTGGACCTTCTGGGTGCCGGTGGTCGGCAGGACGTCCACGAACAGGATCCAGCCCGGGGCCTTGAAGTACGCCAGACGCTCCAGGCACCAGTCCTGGACGCTCTCGGCCAGCGCGCGGCCGGCGGGCGCGCCGGGCATGGGGACGATGCAGGCGAGCACCTCCTCCTCGCGGACCTCGTCGGGGGCCGCGACCACCGCCACCTGCGCCACCTGCGGGTGGGCCTGCAGGCAGGCCTCCACCTCCGCGGCGGCGATGTTCTCGCCCGAGCGGCGAATGATGTTCTTCTTGCGGTCCACGAAGTAGAGCATGCCGTCCGGCGCCTGGCGCACGACGTCGCCGGTGTGGAACCAGCCGCCGCGCCAGGCCTCCTCGGTGGCCTCGGCGTTCTTCAGGTAGCCGGCGAAGAAGCCGTGACGCGGCCCCTCCGGCCCGCCCCAGCGCACGCACAGCTCGCCCTCGGTCCCCGCCGGCAGCGGCCGGTCCCGATCGTCCACCACCCGGGCCTCGAAGCCGCCGAACGGGCGGCCGAAGGCGCGGGTGGTGATCTGCCGCGGCTCGTGACAGTCGGCGTAGATGCGCCCGGTCTCGGTCATGCCCCAGACCTCGATGAGCGGGAAGCCGAACCGCTTCTCGAACTCGCCGTGCAGCTCGGGCTCGACGCCGGCCCCGACCCCGAACTTCACCGCGTGCCGGCGCTCCTCGGGCACCGGCGGCTGCTTCAGCAGCAGCGGGGGCATCACCCCCAGGTAGTGGATGATGGTGGCCTTCGCGTTGACCACGTCCTGCCACCAGCGCGCGGGGCTGAAGCGCTCCGGCTGGGCCAGGCAGTTGGCGGTCAGGATCGCGCAGGTCGCCGTGACGGCCTGGGCGTTCATGTGGAACAGCGGCAGCGGGTTCAGGAAGCGCTCACGACCGGGCTCGATGGTGATCCGCCCGCCCAGGTCCCGGTACCAGGCGCCGGCGTTCAGGTAATAGAAATTGGTCAGGATGCAGCCCTTGGGGCGCCCGGTGGTCCCGGAGGTGTAGAGCAGGCTCGTCTCGGTGTCCAGACCCGGGCGGTCGCCGCGCGGCGGCGGGCCGGGCTCGGGCAGCCGGGCCGGCAGGCGGCCCGCGTCCACCACCGGCAGCGGACGGCCGCGCGCCCGCGCCACCGCCTCCAGGTCGGCCAGCCGGTCCTGCACCACGACCGCCAGCGCGGCCTCGGAGTGCTCCATCTGGTAGAGCATCTCGTCGTGGCGGTAGTCGGGGTTGATGGGGACGATGGACACGCCGAGGGCGTTCAGGGCCAGGTAGTGGAAGAAGAACTCGGGGCGGTTGCCCAGGAGCAGCGCCACGCGGTGGCCGTGGCCGTAGCCGGCCGCCGCGTATCGCTCGCGCAGGGCCAGCACGGCCGCTCGCGTCTCGGCGTACGTGAACTCGACGCCGTCGGGGTGGTACGCGCGCCCGGGCGCCGGCGGCGCGCAGAGAAAGACGTTGTCCGGCGCCGCCTGCGCCGTCGCCATGAACGCCTCGAACACCGTGTGAGCCATTCCCGCTCCCCTCGCCGGCCCCGCTCGCGGCGGCCGGGCCCGGGCGGGTGAGGGCCCGGGGCGCGGCCGTGCCGCACCCCCCTACCGCGCGCGCCCGGATGATGTCAAGATCAGGGCCGGAGAGGGGGCCGCCCTGGGCGAAACGCGCGTCGATCTGCTTCACCTGCTGGAGGATCTCCGGGACGCCTATCCGGGGCCCACCGAGGAAACCATCCTCACCGAGATCATCGCCAATGCCCTCGACTCGGGCGCGCGCACGGTGAGCATCACGACCGACGCCGCGAGCCCGGCCCTGACGATCGTGGACGACGGCACCGGCATGCGCCGCCGGGAGCTGGCCCGCTATCACGACATCGCCTCCAGCACGAAGAGCCGCGGCGCCGGCATCGGGTTCGCAGGGGTGGGGATCAAGATCGCGCTGCTCGTCTCCTCGGAGGTCGTGACCGAGACCCGGCGCGGGCGCCACCACGTCGCCTCCGCCTGGCGCCTGGCCTCGCGCCAGAAGGCTCCCTGGCGCTGGGTCCCTCCACCGGGCCTCGTGGCCGGGCCCGGCACCGCCGTGCGGCTCAGCCTGTCTCATGCCCTGTCGCCGCTGGTCGACCCGGGCTTCGTCGAGGGCGTGCTCCGCCGCAACTTCTGGCCGCTGCTGGACCCGGCGCTGGCCGAGATCCTCCGCGGCCCCTACCCCCGCGGCGTCGCCTTCGTTCTGAACGGCCGCCCGGTGGCGCCGCAGCGAATCGCGGCGGCGGAGACCGCGCCGCTGCTGGTCCGCCTGGCCCGCAGGCGTCGGCCTGCCGGGGCCGGCTACCTGTTCCGCGACGCCGCCGCGCTGCCCGAAGACCTGCGCGGGCTCGCCGTCAGCACCTTCGGCAAGGTCATCAAGCGCGGCTGGGACTGGCTGGGCGTGAGCCCGGCGGACCCGCAGCGCGTGGGCGGCATCCTCGAGGTCCCGGCGCTGGCCGAGTGCCTCACCCTGAACAAGGCGGATTTCATCCGGGCCGGCGCGCGCGGAGGGACCTACCTCGCCTTCCGGAAGGCGATCCAGGAAGCGGTGTCCAGCCAGCTGGGCGCGTGGGGCGAGAGCGGGCCCGTGGAGCGCACCCGACGCCGGGCCGCTCGCCCCGTGGAGCGCGACCTGGAAGCGGTGCTGGCCGACCTCAGCGCCGATTTTCCGCTGGTCGCCAGCCTGGTCGAGCAGCGCGCCGGCGGTCAGCGCCGGCTTCCGGTCGCCGGCCCGCCGGCCATGCGCCCGGAGGGCGCGGTCCTGGCCGGCCGCGAGC
>JBBIIW010000432.1:0-3122 GCA_037446305.1 Candidatus Rokuibacteriota bacterium | reverse complement strand
CGCGAGCGCGGATCGCTCCGGCGCCCCGACGGCGGCCGAGGCGACCCAGAAGGCGACCGCCCCTCCCAGCACTGCGGCGGCCAGCGCGCCCGCCTCCGCCCAGCGGCCACCGCCCGAGGGCCAGACCGCCAGCCAGAGCCCGCACCAGAGCGCCAGGGGGACGGTGGCCAGCAGCGTGCGTCCGAGGCTGGCGGCCAGGACACGGCCATGCAGGGTGCCGAACCGCCGGCGCGCGACGACCAGGAGGAGCACCAGGTTCGCGTACCCGCCCAGCGACGTGGCCAGCGCCAGGCCCCCGTGCCCGAGCGGATGCATGAGCCCGACGGCGGCGACCGCATTGACGGCGACCGAGGCCATGCCGAGCTTGACCGCCGTGCCGGCGTCGCCGACGGCGTAGAAGGCCTGGGCCACGATGCGCGCCCCGGACAGCCCGGCCAGTCCGACCGCGTACCAGGCGAGCGCGAGGGCGGTGGCGCTGGTCTCCGCCGGACCGAACTCGCCGCGCTGGAACAGGACCCTGACGATCGGGACGCGGAGCATCACGAGCCCCACCGTCGCCGGCAGCGCGACGTAGAGACCCAGGCGCAGGGCGAAGGCCAGCGTGGCGGCCAGGCCGTCCCGGTCCCCCGCCGCGGCCTGGCGCGACATGGCCGGCAGCGACGCCGAGGCCAGCGCGATGGCGAAGACGCCCAGCGGGAACTCCATGATGCGGTCGGCGTAGTAGAGGAAGGAGATGCTCCCCGCGGGCAGCAGCGAGGCCAGCAGCGTGTTGATGAAGACCGAGACCTGCACGGCAGCCAGCCCGAAGACCGCGGGCACCAGCAGGCGGGCCACCCGGCGGAGGGCCGGGTGCGAGACGTCGGCTCTCGGCGCCGCCAGCAGGCCGGCCCGGGCCAGGCTCGGCAGCTGCACCGCCAGCTGGGCCAGCCCCCCGGCGAGCACGCCGAGAGCCAGGGCCAGGACGGGCGGGTCGAGCCGCGCGGCCAGCGCCAGCACGGCCACGATCATGCCCGCGTTGAGGAGCGCCGGGCCCAGTGCCGGCGCGAAGAAGCGGCCGTGGCTGTGCAGGGCGCCCATGGCCAGGGCCGAGAGGCCGACGAGCAGCAGGTAGGGGAACATCACGCGCGTGAGGAACACGGCCAGGGCCCACTGCCCCGGGTCCTGCCGGAATCCCGGCGCGATCACCTGGAGCAGCCAGGGCGCAGCGGCGACGCCCGCGACGGTGGTGGCGGTGAGCACCAGGAGGGCGGCCCCCAGCACCGCGCGCAGCATGGCGAGGAACTCGTCGCGGGAGCGCGTGGCGGCGTAGTCGCTGAAGACGGGGACGAGGGCCGTCGAGAGGGCCCCCTCGGCCAGCAGGCGGCGGAGGATGTTGGGGATGCGGAAGGCGACGAAGAAGGCGTCGGTCACGGGGCCGGCGCCGAAGGCCAGCGCCACCACCATGTCGCGGGCGAAGCCCAGGACGCGGGACAGCAGCGTGGCGCCGCCGATCGAGCCCAGCGCCCGCACGACCTGGGTCTCGACGCTCACGGGGCGAAGCCCCTGGAAATCCCGGCGGCGATGCGGCATGATGCAGGGCGACGTTCGTCCCCGGGAAGGAGGATCCGTTGGCCAACACGAAGTCGGCGATGAAGCGGATGCGACAGAGCGAGCGGCGGCGGCTGCGGAACCGGATGGTCCGGTCCCGCGTGCGCACCGCGGTCAAGGGCGCGCGCACGGCGCTCGCCGCCGGCGGTGCTGACGCCCAGGCGGCCGTGCGCCAGGCGATCCGCCAGCTCGACAAGGCGGTCACCAAGGGGGTGCTGCACCCCAACAGCGCCGCCCGCAGGAAGTCCGCGCTGGCCCGCCGGCTGGCCGCCGCCCAGAAGTAACCTCACCGCCCGGGCGCAGGCAGCGCGCCCAGGACGTCGACGGCCGCCTGCACCACCCGCTCGCTGCCTCGAGGCCCGAACACGCTGGCGCACGCCGGGTAGCTGGGCCGGGCCGCGTCGGCGGCGCGGACGAAGTACCCCAGGTAATCGTTGGTGAGCCCCGCGATCCGCACCGTCTCCCAGCGGGGCGCCGCCGTCCGGCGGATCTCCTCTCCCAGCGCCGACTGCAGCTCCCCGGGAATCGTGACCCACGCGGCGGGGCCGAGGGCGATGGCCGTCACCTCGGCATCCGGCGGGAACAGCCCGTCCAGGGGGATGCTCGCCCAGTCCGGTGCCCGGGCCGTCCAGCAGCGCCGCAGCGACAGCTGCGGCCCGGGCAGCGCCACGCGGCGGCTGGCCACCGCCAGCGGCACCCGCGCCGCGGGCCTGACGCGCTTCCACGCCCGGAGCACCGCGGCCGCCAGCGTCTCGGCGGCGGCCTGGGCCTCGGCCAGGCCCCGGCGGTTCGGGCTGACGTCGCCCACGGCACCGTTCACGAACAGCGCCGGCGCCCCCAGCCCGGTCTCGATCAGCCGGGTGGCCAGCCCCATGACGTCGCCCGACAGCCGCAGGTTGCCGGCACCGAGCATGGTGCCGTGGATGGCGTAGTTCCAGATCACGGCGATGGGGGCGCCGGCGCCGTCCGTGACGGCGGTCAGGGCCAGGGTCCGGTCGACGGGCTGCTCGAGCCGTCCCCGGGTCAGGGGCGGTCCGGCGACCACGACCGTGCCGACGCGCGCCGGGCGCTTGACCGCCTCGGCGCGGCGCACGGCATCCACCAGGGCGCCGATCAGGGCCTCCTGCACGGCGCGGTCGAGACGCTCGACGCTGATCATGCCCATCACGCCGGCGTCCAGGAACGCGCCGGGACCCGAATGCGTGTGAGAGGCGGAGAGGATCAGCGTGCGATCGCTCAGCCCGGCCGTCGCCAGCGCGCGCGCCACCTGCCCGTGGAGGCCGCGGTCCACCGCCACCAGGTCGGCGGCGATCCACACCAGGCGGGCGCCGTCGCCCTCCAGCACGAGAGCCCGGGCGCCGACCGGGTCGATCTCGCCCTCGTGCGGCCTGAACCAGAAGGCGTGCGGGTGCCGGTCCAGGAGATCGGGCAGCGGCAGGCGCCGGGCCAGCGCGCCATAGCCGGCCAGCGGCGTGCCGGCCGGCACCGGCAGGTCCACCGCGGCCGCCCCCGCCTGCACGCACCCCCGGCAGGAC
>JBBIIW010000431.1:0-3127 GCA_037446305.1 Candidatus Rokuibacteriota bacterium | reverse complement strand
CGTGGTCGTGGCCGGCCTGGCCGAGGCCCACCAGTGGGCGCGCGACCTGCGCTTCTTCGGCGCTCCCGCGGCCGAGTTCCCCGAGCGGGAGCCCCGGCTCTGGCGGGGCGCCCGGCAGCGCGAGAGCGAGGCCGAGCGGGCGGTGGTGTGCCGGCGGCTGCTCGCCGGGGAGCCGATGGTGGTCGTGGCCACCCCCGCCACCCTCGACGTCCCGCTGCCGCCGCCGGCCCGCTTCCGGGCCGGCGTCCTCCGGGTGAGCGCCGGTGACAGCCTGGACCGGGAGCTGCTCCTGGAGGCCCTGGAGCGCGCCGGTTACGAGCGGGTGGATACCGTCGTGGAGGTCGGGCAGTGGAGCGTCCGGGGCGGGATCGTGGACGTGTTCTCGCCGGCGACCCCGGCGCCGGCCCGGCTGGAGCTCTTCGGGGACGAGGTCGAGTCGATCCGGCTCTTCGATCCCACCTCGCAGCGCTCCCAGTCCGCCCTGGAGGAACTGGTCATCCTGCCCCTGGCCGAGCCGGCCGGAGAGACCGCGGAGGCGACGCTCCTCGACTACCTGTCGCCCACGGCCGCGGTGGTGGTGGACGCGTCCCGGCTGCTGGAGGCCACCGACGAGGAGGCCCCGCAGCGGCCGCCGCTGCGCCAGCGCATCGCCGGCCGGCCGGGCCTCGAGCTGGAGCTGGTCGCCGGTGCGACCGGGCGGGTGGACGTCACCCTCGACGCCCACGCCGTCGGCCAGTACGCCGGACGGTTCCCGCGCCTGGCCGAGGAGCTGGCCGGCTGGCGCCGGGAGGGCTTCCGGGTCCGTCTGGCGGCGGCGGACGAGCGGCAGGCCGAGCACCTGCAGCAGATCCTCCGCGAGCACGGCGTGGAGGCCGCGCGCGGCGGCGGCCTGGGCGGAGGCGAGCCGCTCGGCATCGTGGTCGGCGAGTGCAGCAACGGCTTCTCGATCCCCGCCCTCGGCTTCATCCTCCTGACGGAGGCCGAGGTCTTCGGGGCTCGCCGCCGGACGCTCCGCCGCCCGAAGTACCAGCGCGGCTCGCCCATCACCGCCTTCACCGACCTCGAAGTCGGAGATCTGGTGGTCCACGAGGATCACGGGATCGGCCGGTACCTCGGGCTGCGTACCATGACGGTGGGCGAGCGCGAAGGCGACTTCCTCCTGCTGGAGTACGCCGAGGGCAACCAGCTCTACCTGCCCGTCGAGCGCCTGGACCGCATCTCGAAGTACCTGGGCGGCGATGCGGCCGGGGCCCGGCTGGACCGCCTGGGCGGCGCCTCCTGGCAGCGGGTCAAGGAGTCCGTCCGGGCCTCCCTCCGGGAGATGGCCGAGGAGCTGCTGGCGCTCTACGCCCGCCGGGCGGTGGCGGAGGGCCACGCCTTCTCGCCCGACACGCCCTGGCAGCGCGAGTTCGAGGCCGCCTTCCGCTTCGAGGAGACGCCCGACCAGCTGCGCGCCATCCAGGACGTCAAGGCCGACATGGAGCGCCCGCGCCCGATGGACCGGCTGGTGGCGGGCGACGTCGGCTACGGCAAGACGGAGGTGGCCCTGCGGGCGGCCTTCAAGGCCGTCGCCGACGGGCAGCAGGTGGCCGTCCTGGTCCCGACGACGGTGCTGGCCCAGCAGCACTTCAACACCTTCAGCGAGCGCTTCGCGCCCTTCCCGGTCCGGGTGGAGCTGCTCTCGCGGTTCCGCAGCCAGGCCGAGCAGAAGGCGGTGGTCGAGGGACTCCGCACGGGGACCGTCGACGTCGTCATCGGCACGCACCGGCTCCTCTCGAAGGACGTCGAGTTCAAGCGCCTGGGGCTGCTCGTCATCGACGAGGAGCACCGCTTCGGCGTCGCCCACAAGGAGCGGCTCAAGCAGTTCCGCGCCTCGGTGGACGTCCTGGCACTGACCGCCACCCCCATCCCCCGCACCCTCTACATGTCGCTGTCCGGCGTGCGCGACATGTCGGTCATCGAGACGCCCCCCCTGGACCGTCTGGCGGTGGAGACGGTGATCCGGCGGTTCTCGAAGGGGGTGATCCGGGAGGCCCTGGAGCGCGAGCTGGCCCGCGGCGGCCAGGTGTTCTTCGTCCACAACCGGGTCCAGTCCCTGCCCTCCATGGCCCGCTTCCTCCAGGAGCTGGTGCCCGAGGCCCGCATCGTGATGGCCCACGGCCAGATGCGGGAGCGGGAGCTGGAGGCCACCATGGTCAAGTTCGTCAGCGGGGAGGCCGACATCCTGGTCTCCACCGCCATCATCGAGTCGGGCCTGGACATCCCGGCCTCGAACACCATTATCGTCAACCGCGCCGACCGCTTCGGCCTGGCCCAGCTCTACCAGCTCCGGGGCCGGGTGGGGCGGGAGCGGCAGCAGGCCTACTGCTACCTCCTAGTGCCCGCCGACGGCCGGGTGGACGAGCAGGCCCAGCGGCGCCTCCGGGTCCTGCAGGAGCTGACCGAGCTGGGCTCGGGGTTCAAGCTGGCCCTGCGGGACCTCGAGATCCGGGGCGCCGGCAACCTCCTGGGCGCCGCCCAGCACGGGCACATCGCGGCCGTCGGGTTCGATCTTTATTCGAAGCTGCTGGCGGAGGCCGTGGCAGAATTGAGGGGCGCGCCGACCACCCCGGAGGTGGAGCCGGTGGTCAGCGTCGACATCGACGGTTTCTTGCCCGAAGACTATGTCCCCGAGGTCAACCAGCGCCTGGCGTTCTACAAGCGTCTGGCCGGCGCCGACAGCGACGCCGCCGTGGCCGACCTGCGGGCCGAGCTGCTGGACCGCTTCGGCCCCCTGCCGGCCGAGGCCGCGCAGCTCCTCGACCTCGTCCGCCTCCGGGCGGCGGCCCGCCGCCTGGGGCTGGAGCGCGTGGAGGCCGGCGCGGGGCGGGCCCTGCTCACCTTCGCCCCCTCCACGACGGTGCCGCCCGACCGTCTGGTGCGGGCCGTCCAGGCGAGCCGGGGTCGCCTGGCCATGAAGCGGGAGTACGTGCTCGAGGCGCGGGTGGCCACCGGCCCCTGGCCGGCGGTCCGGGACTCCCTGCTGGCGCTGCTGGCCGAGCTGGGCCAGGGATGACCCTCCGCCGCCTGGCCGCCGGCCTGCTCGTCCTGGCCCTGGGCGGCTGCGCGGCCTCGCGGGCCGTGCCGG
>JBBIIW010000430.1:0-3130 GCA_037446305.1 Candidatus Rokuibacteriota bacterium | reverse complement strand
GGGCTCGTGGCGGGGGCGCGGGACGGGCCGCCGGCCGCCGTCCGGCGGGTGGACGTCCGGGCGGTGCAGCGGGCGCGGCAGTTCCTGGACGCCGAGAAGACCCGGGTGGTGCACTCGCGCGAGCTGGAAGCGGTCACGGGGCTGACGCGGTACGACCTGGCCCGCCAGTTCGGGGCGCTGTGCGGGACCAGCCCCTATCGTTACCTGCTCATGCGCCGGCTGGAGCTGGCCCGCGAGCTGGTCCACGGGGGCCGTCCGCTGGTCGAGGTGGCGCTCGAGGCCGGCTTCGCCGACCAGGCCCACTTCACCCGCGCCTTCGGGGCGGCGTTCGGGTTGACGCCGGCGCGCTACCGGGCCCTGCGCGCCGCTCGCCGGGCGCGGTAGCCGTCAGCTCCGCACGCGGGCGCCCGAGGGATCCAGCGGCGCGCGCAGGTGGGCGGTGGCCCGGAAGCGCTCGCCGGCGATGTCGATCTCGTACCGGCCGGCCTCGATCCAGGCGCGATCGATGGGCGCGTCGTGCCGCACGTAGCCCATGCCGACCGCCCGGCCCAGGGTGTGCCCGTACGCCGCCGAGGTCAGCCAGCCGACCATGCGCCCATCGCGCAGGATCGGCTCGTCGCCGACCGGGAACCCCTGGGGGTCGTCCAGGGTGAAGACGACCAGGCGCTTCCGCACGCCCGCCGCCTTCTGGCGCAGCAGCGCGTCACGGCCCAGGAAGGCCGGCGTCTTGTCGTAGCGCACGGTCCACTCCAGCCCGGCCTCCAGCGGGGTGTCGTCCGGCGTGACGTCCCGGCCCCAGGCGCGGTAGGCCTTCTCCATCCGCAGCGAGTCGAGGGCGTAGAAGCCGGCGTCCCGGAGCCCGAGGTCCTCGCCGGCGGCCGTGAGCAGGTCGTAGACGACGGTGGCCGATTCGACCGGCACGTACAGCTCCCAGCCCAGCTCGCCCACGTAGGTGATCCGCATGGCGCGCACGAGGACGGGGCCGAGGGCGATCTCCTGCCACGTGCTGAAGGGGAAGGCCTCGTTGGAGAGGTCGGCGTCGGTCAGGCGCTGCAGCAGCGTGCGGGACCGCGGCCCCATGACCCCCAGCACCGACCAGGCGGCGGTCACGTCGGTCAGGACGGCGCGGGCGCCGGCGGGGATGTGGGACCGGATCCAGGCGAAGTCGCGCGTGGCCTGGACGGTGCCGGTGACGATGAAGAACGCGTCGTCGGCCAGGCGGCTGACGGTGAGATCCGACTCGTAGCCGCCGCGCTCGTTGAGCAGGCCGGTGTAGACGATGCGCCCGGGCCGGACCGCGACGTCGTTCGCGGCCAGCCGCTGGAGCACCGGCTCGGCGTCGGGTCCCTGGAGGAGGAACTTCGCGAACGAGGTCTGGTCCCAGACCGCCACCGCCTCCCGCGCGGCGCGGTGCTCGGCGGCCGCGTGCGGCAGCCACGCCGGGAAGCTCCAGGCATGCGGCGCCCGGGGCTCCGTGCCCGGGGGCGCGAACCAGTTCGGCCGCTCCCAGCCCATGCGGGCCCCGAAGCAGGCGCGCCGGGCGGCCAGCCGCTCGTAGAGCGGGGAGCGGCGCAGGTTGCGACCGGTCTCGAACTCGCGGAACGGCCAGGCGATCGCGTAGTGCAGGCCGGGGATCTCGCGGACCCGCTCGCGCAGCCAGCGGGGATTGCCGTGGGCGCGCGCGAAGCGCCGGATGTCCACGGGCCAGAGGTCGGCCGAGGGCCGCCCCTCCACGATCCACTCGGCCAGGGCCCGTCCGGCGCCGCCCGCGCTGGCGATGCCGGCCGAGTTGAACCCGGCGGCCACGAAGAAGCCCGGCAGCTCCGGGGCCTCGCCGATGATGAAGTGGTTGTCGGGCGTGAAGCTCTCCGGCCCGTTGACCATGCGGTGGATCTCGGCCGTCTCCAGGGCCGGCACCCGCTCGATGGCCTGGCTCATCAGCGGCTCGAACTGGGTCCAGTCGTCCTTGAGCAGCGTGAACGCGAAGTCATCGGGGATGCCCTCGGAGCCCCACGGCTTGGCGTTCGGCTCGAACCCGCCCATGACGAGCCCGCCGACTTCCTCCTTGAAGTACACCATCCCGTCCGGGTCGCGCAGGACAGGGAGGTCGGGGACGACGCCGGGGATCGGCCTGGTCACGACGTACATGTGCTCGACGGCGTGGAGGGGCACCGTCACGCCGCACCGCGCCCCCAGCTCCCGGGCCCAGAGGCCGGCGCAGTTGACGACGTACTCGGCCTCCACGTCGCCGGCGGCGGTCCGGACGCCGGCCGCGCGGCCGCGCCGCACGAGGACGTCGAGGACCTTCACGTTCTCCACGATCCGGACGCCGCCCGCCCGGGCGCCGCGGGCCAGCGCCTGCGTGAGGTCGGCCGGATTCGCCTTGCCGTCGCCGGGCAGCCAGACGGCGCCGATGAGGTCGTCGGTCCGCATGAGGGGCCAGCGCCGCCCGGCCTCCGCGGGCGAGCAGAGGTGCGCCTCGACGCCGAAGGCGGCGGCCAGGGCGGCCGTGCGCCGGAGCTGGATCATCCGGGCCGGGGTCCGCGCGACGGTCAGGCTGCCGCACCGCTTCCAGCCGGTGCCCTGGCCCGTCTCCGCCTCCAGCGAGGCGTACAGCTCCGTCGAGTAGCGCACGAGCCGGGTCATGTTGAGCGACGGGCGCAGCTGGCCGACCAGGCCGGCGGCGTGCCAGGTCGTGCCGCAGGAGAGCGAGCCCCGCTCGAGCAGGACCACGTCGCGCCAGCCGAGCCGGGCCAGGTGGTACGCGACGCTGGTGCCCGCGATGCCGCCGCCCACGATGACCACGCGGGCGTGGGGGGGCGGCGCGGTCACCGGGAGGCCCCGGCCCGGCGGCCGGGACGGCGGGCGCGGAGGAGGGCGGCGGCGGTCTTCAGCAGGCGCCGGTTCTCCTCGGGGCGGCCGACCGAGACGCGAACGTGGCGGGGGGAGAAGTCGCCGCGGATCACGACGTGCCCGTGCTCGAACACCGCCTCCGCGAACTCGGCGGCGCTCCAGCCGTGCACGCTGACGTCCACCATGACGTAGTTGCCCTGCGGGTCCGGGGCCACGCGGAAGCCGAGGTCGGCGAAGCCCCGCGCCAGCCGGGCCCGGCCCCGGCGCACGGTGGCCA
>JBBIIW010000429.1:0-3178 GCA_037446305.1 Candidatus Rokuibacteriota bacterium | reverse complement strand
GCACGCCGCGCCGGCGGCACTCGGCGAGCAGCGTGCCGAGGGCCAGGCGCCCCAGGCCGCGCCGGCGAAAGCGCGGCCGCACGTAGAGGTCGTCCACGAAGGCGTCCAGGCCCCCGTACTCCATGCTGAATCCCACGGCCAGGACCGCGTAGCCGGCCCAGGCCTCGCCGGCCCTCAGCAGCCAGACGGCGCCGCGCGCCGGATCGCCCAGGAGCTGCGCGAAGCTGGCCGCCGCCTGCCGCGGCTCCAGCGGCATGGCGGCCTCGGCGTAGAACTCCTGCATGAGCTCCACCAGCAGCGGGACGTCGTCGAGCGTGGCCGGCCGGACCGCGGGCTGGGTGGCCTCCACGCGACGCCTCAGGGGAGGACGGCGCGCCCCTGCGGGGCGCGGCGCAGCCGGAACTCGACGATCCGGCTGGGGCTGGCAGCCTCACCTGCGGGGGCGCTCGGTGCCTGCGTCATCCGCGATGGCGCGTGAGCCGCGCTCCGGCGGATTATCGCACGGGCGGAGGGGAGGCCGGACGTGCGCACACCGCCGCGGAGTCGCCCGCCCCGTCCCGGCCCGCACGGTGCGCGGGCTCGAGGGCTGAGGGGCGGCCGGGCGCCCGCCCCGGATGGTACGATCAGGGGGGATGAGCGAGCAGCCGGCGCGGCCCTCCCACTTCATCCGCGACGAGGTCATCCGGGACCTCCAGAGCGGGCGGTACCGCCAGGTGGTCACCCGCTTTCCGCCGGAGCCGAACGGCTACCTGCACATCGGGCACGCCAAGGCCATCTGCCTGGACTTCGGCCTGGCCCAGGAGTTCGGGGGGCGCTGCCACCTGCGCTTCGACGACACGAACCCCACCAAGGAGAGCCAGGAGTACGTGGACGCGATCATCCGCGACGTGCGCTGGCTCGGCTTCGACTGGGGCCCTCACCTCTACTACGCCAGCGACTACTTCGACCAGCTCTACGCCTGGGCCTGCGACCTGATCCGCAAGGGGCTGGCCTATGTGGACGACCTGTCGCCGGAGGAGATCCGCGAGTATCGCGGCACCCTGACGGCGCCCGGGCGCGAGAGCCCGTGCCGCAACCGCAGCGTGGAGGAGAACCTGGACCTCTTCCAGCGGATGCGGGCCGGCGAGTTCGAGGAGGGGACCAGGACCCTGCGCGCCCGCATCGACATGGCGGCCGGCAACATGAACCTGCGCGATCCGGTCATGTACCGGATCCGCAAGGCCACCCACCACCGCACGGGCGACCGGTGGTGCATCTATCCGATGTACGACTGGGCCCACGGGCAGTCCGACTCCATCGAGGGCATCACCCACTCGCTGTGCACCCTGGAGTACGAGGACCACCGCCCCCTCTACGAGTGGTATCTCCAGGCCCTGGGGATCTACGCGCCCCGGCAGATCGAGTTCGCGCGGCTGAACCTCTCGCACACCGTGATGAGCAAGCGCAAGCTGCTGCGGCTGGTGGAGGAGCGCGTGGTGGCCGGCTGGGACGATCCCCGCCTGCCGACCCTGGCCGGCCTCCGGCGCCGCGGCTACACGCCCGAGGCCATCCGGGACTTCTGCGACCGCATCGGGGTGGCCAAGGCCGACAACCTGGTGGACGTGGCGCTGCTCGAGCACTGCCTGCGCGAGGACCTCAACCGCCGGGCGCTCCGCCGCCTGGCCGTCCTCCGCCCGCTCCGGCTGGTCATCGAGAACTATCCCGAGGGGCAGGTGGAGGAGGTGGAGGCGCTCAACAATCCCGAGGATCCGGCGGCCGGCACCCGCCGGGTCCCCTTCGGGCGCGTGCTCTACATCGAGCAGGACGACTTCCGGGAGACGCCGCCGCCGAAGTACTTCCGGCTCTCGCCCGGAGCCGAGGTGCGGCTGCGCTATGCCTGCATCGTCCGGTGCACGGGCTTCACGAAGGACCCGCGGACCGGCGCGATCACGGAGGTCCGCTGCACGTACGATCCCGACTCCCGGGGGGGCGACGCCCGGGGGCGCAAGGTCAAGGGCACCATCCACTGGGTGTCGGCGGCCCACGCCGTGGACGCCGAGGTGCGGCTCTACGACACGCTCTTCACCGTCCCCC
Organism: Candidatus Rokuibacteriota bacterium; assembly: GCA_037446305.1. GTDB lineage: Bacteria > Methylomirabilota > Methylomirabilia > Rokubacteriales > CSP1-6 > JBBIIW01. The sequence continues at coordinate 1,105 of JBBIIW010000429.1, read as the reverse complement.
GCCCCGACGAGGTGGAGGACGTGACGGCCGTGCTGAACCCGAGGTCGCTGGAGGTGCTGCGCGGCTGCAAGGTCGAGCCCGCCCTGGCCGCCGCCGCGCCGGAGACGCGCGTGCAGCTCGAGCGCCTGGGCTACTTCGTCGCCGACTGGAAGGACCACGCCCCCGGCCGCCCGGTCTTCAACCGCACGGTCGGCCTGCGCGACACCTGGGCCAGGATCGAGAAGGCGTCAGGCTGAGGCGACCGAGGCCAGGAAGCCGGCCAGGGCCCGGTTGAAGGCCTCCGGCTGCTCCAGGTTGGACAGGTGGGCGGCGGCCGGGATGATCGTGAGGCGCGCGCCCTCGATGGCCTCGGCGATCACCCGTGACGCCGCCACGGGCGTGCCCGGGTCGTCCTCCCCCACGATGACGAGGGTCGGCAGCGTGATGGCGCCCAGCCGGTCGGTCAGGTTCAGGGCGGCGATGGCGTGGCAGCAGCCGACGTAGCCCGGCACCGGCGTCGAGCGGATCATCCTCGCCACTCGCTCCACCACTTCGGGGTGCCGCTGCCGGAACGGCGCCGTGAACCACCGGGCCAGCGTCGGCTCCACCAGGGGCTCCATGCCCTTGCTCTCCGCCGTCCGGATGCGCTCCTCCCACTGCGGCCGGGCCTCGGCCGGGATGCGGCTGCTGGTGTCGCAGAGGGCGAGGCTGGCCAGGATCTCGGGCGCTCTCAGGGCCAGGGTCTGCCCGATCATGCCGCCCATGGACAGCCCCACCCAGTGCGTGCGCCGGATGCCCAGCGCGCGGAGCAGGGCCACGGCGTCGTCGGCCAGCTGCTCGAGGCTGTAAGGCCCGGGCGGCGCGTCGGTCCCACCGTGGCCGCGCGTGTCGTAGCGGAGGACGCGGAAGCGTCCGGTGAGGGCCGGCACCGTCGGGTCCCACATGCCGAGGTCCGTGGCCAGCGAGTGGCTCAGGGTGACCACGGGCGCCTCGGCCGGCCCCTCGAGCGTGTAGTGCATGGCGATGCCGTTGGCGTGGATCTGCATGGGCGCTCTCCTCTCCGCCCGGCCCCTCGCCGGCCGGGCGCGCGCTCAGGCGGGCGCGCGCGGGCCGGGGCGGCTCACGG
>JBBIIW010000428.1:0-3197 GCA_037446305.1 Candidatus Rokuibacteriota bacterium | reverse complement strand
TTGGCCGCCCCGTCCACGGGGGGCGCCGTCACCCGCACCGCCAGCACGTCCTGGCGCCAGCCCACGACGGCCTCGGCCGAGGCGCCGGGCTGCACGCGCACGCGCAGGCGCGCGGCCTCACCGCTCGCCATCGTCCTCGGCGGCTTCCAGGTCGGGCTCGTCGGCCAGCATGCGCTGGTAGCGCTCCACCGTCGCCCGCAGGTCCTCCACCAGCTGCCGGTGCACCCGCCGGAGCACCTTGATCTCGCTCCGGATCCGGGCCTCCTCGGCCCGCACGTCCTCCAGCAGCCGGTCCCCCTGCAGCTGCGCCTCGCGGATCAGCAGCTGCCCGTCCCGCCGCGCCTGCTCCTTGATCTCCTCGGCGATCTTCTGCGTCGTCACCAGGGTCTCCCGCAGCGTCCGCTCGGCCTCGGTCAGGCTCCGCAGCCGCTCCTCGTGCGAGGCCAGCTGCTCCTTGAGCAGGGCGTTCTCCTTGAGGACCGACTCGTAGTCCTCGGCCACGTCCTCCAGGAACGTGTCCACCTCCTGGGGGTCGAAGCCGCGAAACGCTTTCACGGTGAACTGCTGCTGGCGGATGTCGAGAGGGGTCAGACGCATAGAACCTCCAACGCCTCAGCTGATCTCCATCGCGAGCCGATGGAGGACCGGCACCAGGAACTCCTTGAGGAAGTACAGGGCGAGGATCACGATCATCGGCGACAGGTCGAGCCCCATGCCCACGGTGGGGAGCCGGTGCCGGACCGGGCGCAGCACCGGCTCCGTCACCCGGTGCAGGAACCGGACGATGGGATTGAACGGATCCGGGCTGACCCAGGAGATGACCGCGCGGGCGATGATCAGCCAGATGTAGACCACGATGACCAGGTTCAGGACGTTGGCCAGCGCGGTGAGGAAGTAGGCGCCGACGAACACGTCGCCCCGCCTACCCGCGGTCCCCGCCCGCAGCGTCGCGGGCGCCCGGGCCGCGCCCCAGCTCCCGGGACCGGAGCGTGGCCCGCTCCACGGCCTTGATGAAGGTGGTCCGGATGCCGCCTTCCTCCAGGGCCGCGATGCCGGCGATGGAGGTGCCGCCCGGGCTGGACACCATGTCCTTGAGCGCGCCCGGGTGGAGCCCCGTCTCCAGGAGCAGCTTGGCGGCGCCCAGCACGGTCTGGGTGGCCAGCGTCATGGCCGTCAGGCGGTCGAGGCCCATCTTCACGCCGCCGTCGGCCAGCGACTCGATGACGACGGCGACGTAGGCGGGTCCCGAGCCCGAGAGCCCGGTCACGGCGTCCATCAGCTCCTCCTCCAGGACGACCACGCGCCCGACCGCGCTGAAGATCTCGCCCGCCACGTCCATGTCCTCGGCCTCGAGCCCCTCGGCGCGGGCGATGGCGGTGACCCCGGCCAGCACGAGCGCCGGCGTGTTCGGCATGACGCGGATCAGCCGCGCCTCGGGCCCCAGGACCGACCGCAGGGTGGCGGTGGAGACGCCGGCCGCCAGGGAGATGACCAGCGTGCGGCGCGTGAGGACGGGCGCGACCTCGCGGAGGACCGCCGTGATGATCTGCGGCTTCACGGCCAGGATGACGACGTCGGACCGGCGCACGAGCTCGACGTTGTCCGCGGCGGGCCGGATGCCGTACTGGCGGTCCAGCTCCAGCAGGCGCTCGCGCCGCACGTCGCTGGCCCAGATGAGGTCCGGCGGCACGACGCTGGCGCTGGTCAGGCCCTTGATCAGCGCCTCGCCCATGTTGCCGGCGCCGATGAAGCCGACGGTCTTGCCCTTGACGCTCATCCCGCCGGCGCCGCCCGGGGCGGGCGGGGCCCGAAGATCGCCGTCCCCACCCGGACCATCGTGGCGCCCTCCTCGACCGCCACCTCGAAGTCGGCGCTCATGCCCATGGACAGCTCCGGGAGCCCCGCGCGCTTGCCCAGGCCGGCCAGGGCCCGGAACCACGGCCGGGCGTCCTCGGCGCGCTCCACGGCCGGCGGGATGGTCATGAGGCCCCGCACGCGGACGCTGCGCAGGGCGCTGATGGCCTCGAGCGCCTGCTCGACCTCCTCGGGCGCGAAACCGCCCTTGCTGGCCTCGCCGCCCACGTTCACCTGCACCAGCGCCTCCGCGGGGCGGCCCCGCCCGCGGGCTCGCCGGTCCAGCTCCCGGGCCAGGTCGAGCCGATCGAGGGAGTGGATCAGGTCGAAGAGGTCCAGCGCCTCCCGCACCTTGTTGGTCTGCAGGTGGCCGATCAGGTGCCAGGGCACCGGGCGCCCCAGGATCGCGACCTTCTCGCGCGCCTCCTGGACGCGGTTCTCCCCGAGGGCGGGCAGGCCGGCGGCCAGGGCCTGGCGGATCCGCTCGACGTCCACGGCCTTGCTGACGCCGATGAGCAGGACGTCGTCGGGCCGGCGTCCCGCGCGCTCGGCGGCTCGCGCGATCCGCTCGCGCACGCGATCGAGGTTGCCGCGGATATCCTGCATGAACGCCTGGATTCTAGCACGCAGCCCCTGCGCGCCCCGGGGCGCCGGCCGGGGCCCCGCGAGGTCAGGGCAGCGCGGCGATGGTGGCCAGCCGGCCCCGGTGCCCCTTGCGGTACGAGTAGAAGCGCTCGGGCTGACAGCCCGTGCAGAGGCGCGGATTGTCGATGCGCCTCGCGTCCACGCCGGCGGCGGCCAGCAGCGCCTCGTTGGCCGCCCAGAGGTCCAGCCTCGCGTGGCCCGGCCGCACCGGCTCGAACCACGCCGAGGCGCGGGCGCCGTGGGCGGCGGCGAAGGCGTCCGCGACCGGGGTGTCCACCTCGTAGCAGCAGGGACCGATGGACGGGCCGATGGTCACGTGCAGGCGCTCGGCGCGCGCGCCGCGGGCCAGGGCGGCCGCCACGGCGGCCTGGGCGGCGCCGCGGACGGTTCCCCGCCAGCCGACGTGAGCCAGCGCCAGGACCCGGGCGACCGGATCGTAGAGGGTGAGGGGCAGGCAGTCGGCCGTGAACACCACCAGCGGCAGCCCGGCCTCGACCGTGACGAGCACGTCGCCCGGCCCGGCGAAGCCGCCCCGGTCGACCTCGACGACGCCGGCGCCGTGAACCTGGCGCGCCCACGCCGCCCGGGTCACGTCCAGGCCGGTGGCGGCGAGCGCGGCCGCCATCGCGGGCGGCACCGGGGTGCCGGGCCACGGCCCGCCGGTGCCGGGGCAGTGCCGGGTGGTGGTCGCGTGCGGC
>JBBIIW010000427.1:0-3202 GCA_037446305.1 Candidatus Rokuibacteriota bacterium | reverse complement strand
CGGCAGCGTGGCCCGCGACGCCCTGGGCGCGCTGGCGGCCGGCGACCTGCCGGGCGTCTCCATGGTCCTGATCGACGGCACCATCGCCATCGGGCGGAGCCGCAACACGGCGCCGGCCGCCCGCGCCGCCGAGGTGGTGAAGGGGCGAGGGCCGGCCGCCGGCGGCCACTGAGGGCGGATGAACGTCCGGCCCTTCCGCGGCTACCGCTACGCCCGCGCCGCCGGCACCGACGTCAGCGCGGTCGTCGCGCCTCCCTACGACCAGATCGACCCGGCCCTGCAGGCGGAGCTGTACGCGATGAGCCCGCACAACGTGGTCCGGATCACGCTGCCGCGCGCCGAGGGCGGGGCCGATCGCTACCGGCAGGCCCGGCAGGTCCTGGACGCCTGGCTGGCCGACGGCGTCTGGCAGCGCGACGACCGGCCCGCCATCTACCCCTATCACCAGACCTGCAGCGTGGGCGGCACGACGGTCGTCCGCGAGACGTTCATCGCGCTGGGCGAGGTGAGCGACTACGCCAAGCGCATCGTGCTGCCGCACGAGCGCACCCACCACGGACCCAAGCAGGACCGCCGGCAGCTGCTGGAGGCCACCGGCGCCGACACCGGGCTGCTGTTCATGCTGGTGAGCGATCCCGACGGCGCCCTGCGCCGGGCCGCCGCGCCGACGGGGCCGCCGATCGCGGAGGCCCGCGACCGCAAGGGGGAGCGCCACCGGCTGTGGCGGCTCACCGACGAGGCCGCCATCGCGCGCGTGCAGGCGCTGATGGCCGGCCGCTCGGTGATCATCGCCGACGGGCACCACCGCTACGAGACCGCGGTGGAGTTCGCCCGCTCGCATCCCTGGGCCACGGCCAAGCTGATGGCCTTCTGCGCGCTGGAAGCGCCGGGGCTCGCCATCCTGGCCAACCACCGGCTGGTGCACGGCGTGCCCGGCTTCTCGCTCCAGGGCCTGGCCGCCGCGGCCGGCGCCTGGTTCGAGGTCACGCCCCTGCCGGACCCGCTGGCGTTCGTGCCGACGGCGCGGGCGGTGGGCGTGGTCGCCGGGGGCGAGGCGCGCGTCTTCCGGCTGCGGGACGAGGCCTTCGACCGCCTGCCCTGGCCGCCCGGCGCCTCGGGCGCCTGGCGGGAGCTGGCCGTCTCGATCCTGCACGAGGGGCTTCTCAAGCCGCATCTCGGCATCACCGAGGCGGTGCTGGAGGCGGCCAGCCGGGTGGACTACGTGGCCGACCAGGCGGAGGCGGTGCGTCTGGCCCGGGCCGGCCGCTACCAGGCGGCATTTTTGATCGCGCCCACCACCGCGGCCGAGCTGCAATCCGTCGTCGAGGGCGGCGAGCTGATGCCCCAGAAATCGACACACTTCTATCCGAAGCTGCTCGACGGGCTGGTCTTCCACCGGGAGGAGAGCGTGTCATGGCCAAGATCCGCAAGCTGGTGACGGTGGTGGAGGAGATCCTGAGCGATGGCGGGCGCGAGGCGCGCCGGCCGGTGCGCAAGGTGGCCGCGGTGGCGGTGATCGAGAACCCGTTCGCCGGCCGGTTCGTGGAGGACCTCACCCCCCTCATCGACCAGGGCGAGGAGCTGGGCGCCCTGCTGGCCAAGAAGGCGACCGAGGCGCTGGGAGCGCCGGCCGAGTCCTACGGCAAGGCGGCCATCGTCGGCGAGGCCGGCGAGTACGAGCACGCCGCCGCCCTGCTGCACCCCAAGCTCGGCGCGCCCCTGCGCGCGGCCGTGGGCGGGGGCAAGGCCATCATCCCGTCGGCCAAGAAGCTGGGCGGGCCGGGGACGACCATCGACGTGCCGCTGCACTTCAAGGACGCCGCCTTCGTGCGTTCCCACTACGACGCCATGGAGGTGCGGGTGCCGGACGCGCCGCGGGCCGGCGAGATCGTCCTGGCCATCGCGGTGACCGACGGCGGGCGCCCGCACCCCCGGGTGGGCGGGCTGACCAAGGACGAGGCGAGGAAGGAGGACGGGCTGCGATGAGATACGGGCTGCGCCTGCCGTCCTTCGCGCTGGGCCCGCGGACGGCCACGCTCGCGGAGATGGGGCAGTACCTGCGCCGGGCCGAGGACCTGGGCTTCGAGTGCGCGGTGACCATCGATCACCTGCTCCTCACGCCCCCCGCCTACGCCTGCACCTGGCTGGAGCCCATCAGCCTGCTGTCGGCCCTGGCCGGGGTCACGCGCACGATGAAGCTGGGAACGATGGTGCTGGTCCTGCCGCTGCGGAACCCGGTCTACTTCGCCAAGGAGTGGGCCACGCTCGACCTGCTGGCGGGCGGCCGCTCCATTCTCGGCGTGGGCGTGGGCTGGCACGAGGAGGAGTTCGCTCTCATGGGCGTGCCGCACAAGGAGCGGGGCCGGCGGATGGAGGAGTGCCTGGAGATCGTCCTGGCCCTGTGGGCGGGCGACCACGTCAGCTACGAGGGCCGGTACTACCGCTTCCGGGACCTCACCATCGACCCCAAGCCGGTGCAGAAGCCGCACCCGCCCATCTGGATCGGCGGGGGCACCCAGCCGTCCGAGAAGATCTACGCCCAGACGGTCACGAACATCGACCCCGTCCTGCGGCGCATCGCGCGCTACGCGGACACCTGGGTGCCCCACTCGTCCGCGACGCCCGAGATGGTGAAGGCCGACTGGGAGAAGGTCCAGGCCTTCGCCCGGGCGCAGGGGCGCGACCCCCGCACCATCGGCCGCGTCTACTCGAACTTCATCTGGGTGCTGCGGCCGGGCGAGAAGCCGGAGTCGGCCGTGCCGCACTTCAAGGTCTACTCGGGGATGGACCTGGAGTACTGGCGGACCTACTACCTCCTGGGCGAGGCCCCGGCGCTGGCCGAGAAGATCAGCGCCCGGATCGCCGCGCTGGACGGCGGCGTGGACACCATCGTCCTCAACCCGCTCAACTGGGATCCGGCCCAGCTGGAGCTGATCGCCGGTGAGGTGCTGCCGCGCGTGCGATGGTAGCGCCGTGATCCGGTTCACCGGGGCCCGGGTCCGGCGGCTGGAGGATCCGCGCCTGCTCCGCGGCCAGGGCCGCTACGTGGACGACGTCGTGCTGCCCCGCATGCTGCGCGTGGCCTTCGTGCGCAGCCCGCACGCCCACGCGCTGGTGGACCGCATCGACACCGGCGCCGCCCGCGCGGTGCCGGGCGTAGTGGCGGTGCTGGCGGCGGAGGACCTGCGCGGCGAGGCGCGCC
>JBBIIW010000426.1:0-3203 GCA_037446305.1 Candidatus Rokuibacteriota bacterium | reverse complement strand
TGGCTGTACATCGCCCTGCTGCAGTCCCTCGGACGGGTGGAGTTCGGCAACGCCGCCGCCGGCTGGATGGGCCTGCTGGTGCTCACGGCCATGTTCAACGCCCTCGCCCTGGCCATCTCGGCCCGGAGGTGAGCGAAGAACTCGGCGCGGGCCGTCACGGCCCGGGCTCGAGCTCGCGCCACCGCTCCGCGAACGTCCGGGGCGCGATGGCCGGCAGGTCGCGACTGTGCGTCCAGTGGCCGAGGAGCAGCGGCAGCCGCCGGAGCCGGCCGTCACGCGCCAGCGGCCGCTGCAGCAGGCGCCCGAGCCGGACCGCGGCGCGAAAGAGCGCCGGCCGGCGCAGCAGCCGGGCGAAGGCCCGGAACACCAGGCGCTCGCCGCGGGGCACCAGGCGCCGCTCGACGCCGCCGCGCCGCAGGTCGATCAGCATCCGGGGGATGTCGATCCGCACCGGACAGGCGTCGGCGCAGGCGCCGCAGAGCGAGGAGGCGTGCGCCAGCTCGGTCACGGCCTCCTGGCCCTGGAGCATGGCGGTGAGCAGGATGCCGATCGGGCCCGAGTAGGTCGCCGCGTAGGCGTGGCCGCCGATCTGGCGGTAGACGGGGCACACGTTCAGGCAGGCGCCGCACCGGAGGCAGGCCAGCGCCTCGCGGAGCGGTCCGGCCAGCTGCCCGATCCGGCCGTTGTCGAGCAGGACCAGGTGGAGCTCCTCGGGCCCCTCCAGCTCGCCCGCCCGGCGAGGCCCCTGCACCAGCGTCGTGTAGACCGACAGGGTCTGGCCGGTGGCGCTCCGGGCCAGGATGGCCAGGAAGACCATCAGGTCGGTCATCGAGGGGATCACCTTCTCGACGCCCATGACCGCCACGTGGACTCGCGGCAGCGAGGTGGCCATCCGCCCGTTGCCCTCGTTGGTGACCAGCACCAGGGTCCCCGTCTCGGCCACGGCGAAGTTGACGCCGGTGATGCCCATGTCGGCCCGGAGGAAGCGGTCGCGGAGCTGCTCGCGGGCGATCCGGGTCAGGACCTCCGGATCGGCCGGCACCGGCCGCCCCAGCTCCCGCGCGAACAGCTCCGCCACCTGTCCCTTCGTCTTGTGGATGGCCGGCGCGATGATGTGCGAGGGCCGCTCGTGGGCCAGCTGGATGATGTACTCCCCGAGGTCGGTCTCGACCGGGGTCACGCCCGCCTGCGCCAGCGCCTCGTTCAGCTCGATCTCCTCCGTGGCCATGGACTTGCCCTTCACCACCAGCCGGGCGCCGCTCTTGCGGGCGATGTCGAGGATGGCCTGCCGGGCCTCGGCCGCCGTCCGGGCGTAGTGCACCTGCCCGCCCAGCGCCTCCACGCGGTCCACCAGGCGCTCCAGGTGGTGGTCGAGGCGCTGGAGCGTCGCCTCCTTGATGGCCCGGGCGCGGTCGCGCAGCGCCTCGCCGTCGGGGAAGTTGCTGAACGCCTCGCGCCGGAGGCCGATGAACCTGGTGGTGGCGATGGCGAGGGCTTCCTGCAGGAAGGCGTCCTGCAGGGCGCCCGCGGCCCGGTGGCGGAGGGAGGCCGGCCCGCCGCCGCTCACCGCGCCTCCGGCCCCAGGAGCTCGGCCAGGTGCAGGGCCCGCACGCGCGAGCCGCGGCGGCTGAGGCCGCCGGCGATCTGCAGGAGGCACCCGGCGTCGCACGTCACCACGCAGTCGGCGCCGCAGGCCTCGATGGCCGCCAGCTTCCGGCCCAGGATGGCCGTGGAGACCTCGGGCAGCCGCACGGCGAAGGAGCCGCCGAAGCCGCAGCACTCGTCGCTGGCCGGCAGCTCGACCAGCTCGGCGCCGGCCAGGTTCCGCAGCAGCGTCCGCGGCGTCCGGCCCTCGCCGAGCCCGCGCAGGAGGTGGCAGGAGTCGTGGTAGGCCACCCGGCCCGGCACGGCGCTGGCGAAGCGCGTCCGGCCCAGGACCGAGACCAGGAACTGCGACAGCTCGAAGGTGCGGGCGGCAAGGCGCTCGGCCTCGGCCCGCAGGCCCCGGTCCTCGACCAGCCCGGGGTACTCGTGCTTGATCATCCACGCGCACGATCCCGAGGGCACGACCACGTACGGCGCCGCCGCGAACAGCGGCAGGGTCCGGGCGGCCACGGCCGCGGCCTCCGCCCGGTAGCCGGAGTTGAACAGCGGCAGGCCGCAGCACGTCTGCCCGGCCGGGAACTCCACGCCCACGCCCAGCTCGCGCAGCAGGCGCACGAGCTTGACGCCGACCTCGGGAAAGAAGACGTCGGCCAGGCAGGTGATCATCAACGCCGCGCGGACGGGGGCCGGCGCCGTCATGCGTGCGGCGGCGCCGGCGTGACGACGACCAGGGCCAGCAGGCGGCCGGGGCCGGGATTGGCCAGCCCGTGCGACTGCCCGGCCGCGGCCAGGACGGCCTCGCCGGCCTCCAGCACCTCCTCGCGGCCGTCCACGGTCACGCGCCCCCGTCCCTCCACCACCACGTACACCTTGTCCTGCCCGGCGTGCGCGTGCGGCGCCTGCGCCTGCCCGGGCTCGAGGCAGTAGAGGTCCAGCAGGGCCCGGGGCGTCGCGGCCAGCGCAACCTTGGTCATCTTCTCGGGCGAGAACCGGGCCCGCTCGCTCGGGCGGATCTTCATCGGACGCTCGCCTCCTCCAGCGCGGCCGCCGCGCGGGCCACCAGCGTGACGGGGTGCACGACCTCCACGGGCAGGCCCCGGGCGCGGCAGCCCCGGCCGATCTGGAGCAGGCACCCCGCGTTCCCGGTGGCCACCACCCCGGCGCCTGTCTCGGCGATCCGGCTCACCTTCATCTCGAGCAACCGCTCGGCCACCTCGGGCTCGAGGAGATTGTAAACGCCGGCGCTGCCGCAGCAGAGGTCGCTGTCGGGCAGCCGGACCAGGCGCAGGCCGGGGATGCGGGCCAGCAGCGCGCGCGGCTCGGCGCGCACGCGCTGGCCGTGGGCCAGGTGGCAGGGGTCGTGATAGGCGACGGTGACCTCCAGGCGCCCCAGGGGCAGGTCCGCCCCCGCCAGCACCTCGCTGACGTCGCGCACGCGGGCGGCGAACGCCTCCACCTCGGGGTCCTCCGGCAGCCAGCGCCCGTACTCCTTCATCGCGGCCCCGCAGCCCGCAGCGTTGACCACCACCACGTCGAGGTCGGCGGGGAAGGCGGCGGCCAGCGCCCGCGCCCGGGCGCGGAAGCTGGCCAGGCGGCCG
>JBBIIW010000425.1:0-3212 GCA_037446305.1 Candidatus Rokuibacteriota bacterium | reverse complement strand
TGGTCGAGCACCTCGCCGTGGCCGATGCGCAAGCCTGCCAAGACACCGGCCAGGCGCTGATCCGCATCGTCGACCGGGTCACCGACGAGGTTGAACGCGGCTGGACGGGCGTTCCCGACGGTCAGGGCGGCCTCACCTTCAGGCGCACCATCCGCGGCGTCACCGAGACCCATCATATCGACGCCCAGCTTCTCGCCAGCGCCGACGCCCGCAAGATCCGTGCGGGCCTCGAGCGGCAGGGGGAGACCTATCACGGCGTACCCCGGCTCACGCGCAAGGATGCGACGGTGGACATACATGGTCCATCATCGCTTTTCGCAGCGGTGACCGCCGCCGGGCGCAAGGGGTTCACGCTTCAGCGCTACAAGGGCCTCGGCGAAATGAACCCCGACCAGCTGTGGGAAACGACCCTTGATCCCAATGCACGGACGCTCCTCAAGGTCGAGATCAAGGAGGGCTCCGACGCCGACCTGGTCTTCACCCAGCTCATGGGCGATCTGGTCGAGCCGCGCCGGGAGTTCATCGAGGGCAACGCCCTGAGCGTCGCCAATCTCGATATCTAGGGGCGCGCGGCCCGCTGTTCGGGCCGAAGCGCGGCCGTAGGAGCCGCTGGCGGGGCGGGCAAGCCGCACCGGAACAGGCTTTCATTCGAGGGCGAGGGCCGAAGCCGAGACAGCATTTCCCGCCCCCGCCGGCGGCGGCTGTGCGGCGCTGGCGCTTCCGCGGCCGTCCCGCTCCCGCCTGGCTTGATCGAGCTCGATCCCTCGATCGATCCTGTGCCCTCGGGGCCACAGCGGCGATGGGCGGGCTTAAGTCCACATAAACCGGCCACATTTAGCTTCGATAGCCGAGGGACCGCGCGCGTGCCGGGCAACGGGGAAATGCATGCGCGTGAATCGATCGGATTGCCGAGGGGCGTCCCGGGTTCCCTGAGCCGGAGCGGACGCGATCCATGGGCAAGAAGAACGCCGGGGCTCTGTTCATGGACTTCCGAGTTTCGCCGGACGACCGTGTCGGCGCGCAGACCCAGCGGGGCCGTGTCCGCGCGGTGAAGCCGGGCAAGAAGGCGCCACGCGGGTCGCGGGTCGAGCCCGAGCTTGGCGTCTTCGACGACATCCATGTCGAGGACGAGCGCGCCCCGCGCGGGCGGACGCCCCGGCAACGGGCGAAGGGGAAGAGCCGCGGACGCCGCGAGCGCCCGCCGCTGACGGCGGGCGCAGCCTCCCGCCCTCACGGGCTCCGGGCCCGGCCCGGGCGCACCTGCGCGAACGTGCACTGGCGCGGCGGCTTGTCGGGCCGCCAGCGCTGGAAGGTGGTGCCGTGGCGAAAGCGGTCGCCGCTCCAGTGGTCGTAGCGCACCTCGCAGACCAGCCGCGGCTCGAGCGCTTCCCAGGCCCCCGTCCGCTCCGTGGACCAGCGGCTGGGTCCGCCCGGCGTCCGGCCCGTGAAGCCGGCGCCCCCCATGAACGGGCGCACGGTGTCCACCAGCCTCGCCCGCTCCTCGGCCCTGAACGACGACGTGAAGCCGACGTGGTGGAGCAGGCCGTCGTCGTCGTAGAGGCCCAGGAGCAGCGAGCCGACGACGCGCGCGCCGGAGGCCCAGCGGAAGCCCCCCACCACGCAGTCCGCCGTCCGCAGCCGCTTGATCTTCTGCATGGCCGTCCGCTCGCCGGCGGCGTAGGCGGCGTCCAGCCGCTTGGCCACCACGCCGTCCAGGCCGAGCCCGCCCGTCTCCGCCAGCCATCGCTCGCCCTGCCGGCGGTCCTCGGTGGCCGGCGACAGGCGGACCAGGCCCTCGGGCGTGAGGTACCGGCGCGAGAACTCCTCGAGGGCCCGCCGGCGCTCGGCCAGGGGGAGCGGGGCCAGCGCGCGGCCCGCTGCGTCCACCAGCAGGTCGAAGACCAGGTAGACGGCGGGCGTCTCGGCGCTCAGGCGGCGCACCCGGCTCTCCGCGGGGTGGATGCGCTGGAGCAGCGCGTCGAAGTCGAGGGCGCCCTCGATGGGGACGGCGATCTCGCCGTCCAGCACGAAGCGGGCGGCGTCCAGCCGCCCCAGCGCCGCCGCCATCTCCGGGAAGTACCGCGTGAGGGGCTGGCCGGCTTTCGACTGCAGCGCCACGGTCGCGCCGTCGCGGAAGGCCAGGCAGCGGAAGCCGTCCCATTTCGGCTCGTAGAGCCAGCCGCCGGCCGGCAGCGTCTCGACGAGGCGCGCCTCCATGGGCGGGAAGGACGGTGTGATCGGCAGCCCGAGCCGGGGCCACGAGGCCGCGGCGCCCGGCCCGCGGCTCATCCCAGTCTCCGGAAGTCGAACCGGCCCGGCCGGCCGGGCAGGAGCGGCGCCCAGAGGTCGCCGCGGTCGGCCACCCGCGCCCGGACGTTGTCGATCCGGAAGTCCTCGATGGCGACCCCACGCTCGATCTCCTCCCACGTCACGGGCGTCGAGACGCAGGCCCGCGGATGGGGGCGCACCGAATAGACGGAGGCCAGCGTGCGGCCCCAGGCGTTCTGGTTGTAGTCGAGCAGGACGCGGCCGGCCGGGCGGCGGGCCACCCGGTACTCGGCCGTCATGAGCGCGGGGGAGCGCCGGGCCAGCTCCAGCGCGATGGTCTTGGCCGCCGTCCACACCTCCTTCTGGGTCGGGCCCCGCACGATCGGGACGTAGACGTGCAAGCCCTTGGAGCCCGTCGTCTTGACGTAGGCCGGCATGCCGAGCCCGCGCAGGGCCTCGTGGACGATCAGGGCCGTCTCCAGCACCTGCGCGAAGGGCGCGCTGCCGGGATCGAGGTCGAAATGCAGGTAGTCGGGCCGGTCCACGTCGTCGCACCGCGCGTACCACTGGTTGAGATCGATGCAGCCCAGGTTCACGAGCCACAGCAGCGCCGGCAGGTCCTGCACCATCGGGAAGCCGATGAGGCTGCCGGAGGCGTGGGCGATCTCGCAGAGCTCGATCCAGTCCGGCCGCGGCGACGGCGCGCGCTTCATGAAGAAGCCGGGCCCGGCGGCGCCGTCCGGGTAGCGGCGCATGACCATGGCCCGGTCGCGCACGTGCGGCAGCAGCACGGGGGCCAGGTCGGCGTAGTACTGCAGCAGGTCGGCCTTGGTGAGCCCCAGCTCGGGCCAGAATACCTTGCGCAGGTTGGTCAGTCGCACCGGCCGGCCCAGGACGTCCAGCACGACGTGATCACGGTCGCGCGGGATCGCCACGCGGGGGAC
>JBBIIW010000424.1:0-3216 GCA_037446305.1 Candidatus Rokuibacteriota bacterium | reverse complement strand
CCGCGAGTGCCGGCAGCGCGCTCAGGCTTCGGGGAGGGTCAGGCGCGCCTCGGCGCCGCCGTCCGGCGGCGTGGCCAGCGCGAGGCTGCCGCCGTGCAGCCGCGCGATCCGGTCGACCATGACCAGTCCCACCCCGACCCGCCCCGGCTTCTGCGAGGCGGACAGCCGGATGGCGACCCGGGGGTTCGTGCTGCGCAGGCCGGGTCCCCAGTCGCGCACGACCAGCGTGACGGCGCGGGCCGCGGACTCCACGTGCAGGCGCGGCGCCGGCCTTCCCGGGCCCGCGGCGCGCGTCGCCTCCAGGGCGTTGGCCAGCAGGTGGCTCACAGCCAGCCGCAGCAGCCCGGCGTCACCACGCACGGGGGGCCACCGCCCGTCGGCCACCCGGGTCCCGCCGCCCCGCTCGCGCACGACCTGCTCGGCCACCTCGCGCAGGTCCACCGTGGCCATCTCGCGGGGCTCCACGGCCAGCACGGCGAAGGCGGCCGGCAGCATGCGGCTCAGCCGCGCCAGCTCCTGGGCGAGCGTGTCCAGGCTCTGCTTGGCGGCGGGGTCCCCGGGTCCGGCCCGCTTCACGACCTCCAGGTGAATGACCGCCGAGTTCAGCGGACCCCGGAGGTCGTGGAGCAACCGGTCGAGGTCCGGCGGCAGGCTGGTCCGGGCCTGGTCCTGGCCGGACGACGAAGTCATCAGGTGATGCGCGCCGACTTGACCGCCTGGATGCCGTACTTGGCGAGCTTGTTGTAGAGCGTCTTGAGGCTGATGCCGAGCAACGCCGCCGCCCGCCGCTTGTCCTGGTTGGTCTCCTCCAGCGCGCGCAGGATGAGCTCGCGCTCCATCTCCCGGATGGGCGTCACCGTCCCCCTGGCCTCCGCCCGGGCCGGCTCGGCCGTGCGCAGGACGTTCTCGGGCAGGTGCTCCAGGCCGATGAGGCCGGTGCCGCTGAGCACGACCGCGCGCTGGATCACGTTGCGCAGCTCCCGCACGTTGCCGGGCCAGGCGTACCGGTCCAGCGCCTTCTCGGCGTCCGGGGTCAGCCCGCGGACCTGCCGGTTGTCCTGGCGGTTGAACTCCTCGATGAAGGCCCGGGCCAGGAGCGGGATGTCCTCCTTGCGCTCCCGCAGCGCGGGCAGGCGGATGGCGAAGACGTTCAGCCGGTAGAACAGGTCCTCCCGCAGCTGCCCGGCCGCGATCGCCTCCTGGGGCGCCCGGTTCGTGGCGGCGATGATGCGGACGTCCACCTGGATCTCCTGCTTGCCGCTCCCCACCCGGCGGAAGCTGCCCTCCTGCAGGACCCGCAGCAGCTTGGCCTGGGTGGAGTTGTCCATCTCGGCGATCTCGTCCAGGAACAGCGTGCCCTGATCGGCCAGCTCGAAGCAGCCGAGCCGGCGCTCGGTGGCACCGGTGAACGCGCCCCGCTCGTGCCCGAACAGCTCGCTCTCGATCAGCGTCTCGGGGATGGCCGCGCAGTTGATGGCCACGAAGGGCTTGCTCCGGCGGTTCGACAGCTCGTGGATCGTGCGCGCCACCAGCTCCTTGCCCGTCCCGCTCTCGCCGTAGACGAGCACGGGCGCGGTGCTGGTCGCCGCCAGCTCGATCCAGCGATAGACCTCCTGCATCCCCTTGGACTGCCCCACCATCTGGCCGAAGCTGCCCTTCTGCCGCAGCTGGTGCCGCAGGAAGTTGACCTCGCGAGACAGCGACTCCTGCTCGATGGACTTCTCGAGCAGCACCTGCAGCCGCGTGGGATCCACCGGCTTGGTCAGGTAGTCGAAGGCGCCGTGCCGCATGGCCTCCACGGCGCTCTCGACCGTGGCGTGACCGGTCACCAGCAGCACCACCGGGGGCCGGCCCGTCTCCCGCAGCTTCTGCAGCAAGGTCAGGCCGTCCATCTCGGGCAGGACGAGGTCGGTGACCACCACCGCCGGGTGATGGGTCTCGATGAGCTCCAGCGCCTCCTCGCCGGAGGACGCCGTCTCGACGTCGTAGCCCCACTGGCCGACCATCCGGGCCAGGCCTTCGCGCTCGGAGGGCTCGTCGTCCACGACCAGGACTTTGCCGCCCTTCATCTGGTCCCGTCGCGCCGGACTCACATGCTCCTCGTGGTGTCTTCGACAGTGGGCGCAGACGCTCGTGGGCGGGAAGCGGCGCTTCCCGCCCACGGCGCGCGTTGGTCTCGACTCCGGTTACGGCGTTCTCTGCACCTGCAAGTTGTTCACGACGGCCTTCACGCCCTGGGCCTGGCGCGCCAGCTGCTCGGCCCGGGCCCTCTGCTCGGCCGTCTCGACGGTGCCGTTAAGGTAAACAGTGCCGTTGTTGGTGTCAACGTCCACGCGGGTGAGGTTGGCCGCCCGGTCGGCGACCAGCTTGGACTTGACCGCGGCCGTGATGGTGGCGTCGTCCACGGTCTCACCCGCCGTCGTTCCGGTCATGGCGCGGCAGCCGCTGAGGACGGCCAGCACGGCCAGCAGCACGACCAGCATCCTGACGGAGCCTTGCCTCATGTCTCTGTGCCTCCGTTGCCTGCTCCGCGGCGTCGGGCCGCGGGGTTACGCCGCGCGGCGGGCGCTCTCGCGGCGGGCCTGACACGTCACGCAGCGGGTCGCGAAGGGCATCACGCGCCGGTCCACCACGGCCGCCGCGATCTCGTCGTCGTGGGTGAGCGGGGCGCTGCCGTAGGGGTCCTTGGCCAGCTCCCCGTGGCGGTCGGTCTGCCGGGTGGAGCCGACGCGGGACTGGATCTCCCGCCTGAGGGCGGATCGCTTGCGTTCCAGTTCGCGTTTCACGCTTCGCATGGCCGCGCCTCCTCGGGGCCTCGCCCCGGTCAGCGCCACACGCACCGAGCATGCCAACGCTCCCGGCGGGGGCGGGGCCGGCCGTCCCCGCTGCCGAAGGGCCCGAATCCCCGTATCGCGGACGCCGGGAGGACCGGCGCCGCCACCGCCGCGTGCAATTCCTGGATGGAGGGAGAGGAAATTCTTGCACCACTGTTCGGGCCGGCCCGACGCTGGCACAGGCGCTGCACCCCCGGGCGAAGAGAAACGCTCGCCGGGAGGAGCCCATGACGCAGCCGAACCCCGCCGCGCCGGCCGTGCCCGCCCTGACCCGCTCGCTCTTCAAGACGGACCACCCGCGGGCCATCGATCGCCTGATCGACTTCTTCGGGGAGCGCCGACTCGGGGAGCGCCGGCCGCGGCGGGCGCCTCCGGCGCCGCC
>JBBIIW010000423.1:0-3225 GCA_037446305.1 Candidatus Rokuibacteriota bacterium | reverse complement strand
CTGCCGCCCGCGCGCCTGGCGGCGGCGCTGGTGGGACTCGAGCTCGGCGGCTGGGCCCGCCAGCTCCCGGGCCAGCGATGGATCGCCGCGCGGGCGCCGGCCGGGAGGGCCTAGTGCCGCGCGCATCGCAGAACGGCCGGGCCCTCGTCGTCGTCGAGTCGCCCACCAAGGTCAAGACGATCCAGAAGTACCTGGACGGCAAGTTCATCGTGAAGGCCTCCATGGGCCACGTCCGCGATCTGCCCAAGTCGACGCTGGGCGTGGACCTCAAGCGCAACTTCCGGCCGAAGTACGTGGTGACGCCGGGGAAGAAGAAGGTCCTGGACGAGCTGCGGAAGGCGGCCGAGAAGGCCGACGCGCTGTTCGTGGCCACCGATCCCGACCGGGAGGGCGAGGCCATCGGCTGGCACCTGGCGCAGGAGCTGCCCGTCGACCGGAAGAAGATCTACCGCGTCACCTTCAACGAGATCACCGAGCGCGCGGTGCGGGCGGCGTTCCAGCAGCCGGGGCGGATCGACCTGCGGAAGGTGGAGGCCCAGCAGGCCCGGCGCATCCTCGACCGGCTGGTCGGCTACACCCTCTCGCCGCTGCTGTGGGAGAAGGTGCGGCGCGGGCTCTCCGCCGGCCGCGTGCAGTCGGTGGCCGTGCGCCTCATCGTCGACCGCGAGCGAGAGATCGAGGCGTTCCGGCCCGAGGAGTACTGGTCGCTGCACGCCCGCCTGGAGGGCCACCGGCCGCCGCCGTTCGTGGCCACCCTCCGGGAAGTCGGCGGCGAGAAGGCCCAGCTGCCCGACGAGGCGGCCACCCGGGCCGTCATGGCCGGCCTGGAGGGAGCGACGTTCGTCGTGCGGTCGGTCACCCGCGGCGAGCGCCGCCGCCACCCGTCGCCCCCCTTCATCACCTCGACCCTGCAGCAGGAGGCGGGGCGCAAGCTCGGCTTCTCGGCCAAGAAGACGATGACGGTGGCCCAGCAGCTCTACGAGGGCGTGGACATCGGCGAGGCGGGCGCGGTCGGCCTCATCACCTACATGCGCACGGACTCGGTGCGGGTGGCCCGCGAGGCCCAGGAGGAGGCGCGGGCCTGGGTGGCCGAGCGGCTGGGGCGCGAGTACCTGCCGGAGACGCCGCCGGTCTACCGCTCGCGCGGCAGCGCGCAGGAGGCCCACGAGGCGATCCGGCCCTCGGACGTGCGCCGCGACCCGCGGGCGCTCGCCCGCTACCTGACCCGGGACCAGCTGGCCCTGTACCGGCTCATCTGGGAGCGGTTCCTGGCCAGCCAGATGACGCCGGCCGTCTTCGACACGGTGGCCGCCGACATCGAGGCCGGTCGCTGCCTGTTCCGGGCCCAGGGCCAGACGGTGCGCTTCAAGGGATTCATGGCCGTCTACGTGGAGAGCCGCGAGGAGGCGCCGGCCGACGGCGAGGACGAGGATGCCGAGCGCACGATGCCGGAGCTGACGGAGGGCGAGCGCCTGACGCTGCTGGGCCTGGACCCCCGGCAGCACTTCACGCAGCCGCCGCCGCGCTACACGGAGGCCTCGCTGATCAAGGCCCTGGAGGAGCTGGGGATCGGCCGCCCGTCCACCTACGCCTCGATCCTGAGCACCATCATCAACGACCGCGGCTACGTCCGGCGGGAGCGGCGGACGCTGTACCCGACCGAGCTGGGCATCGAGGTCACCGACCTGCTCAAGCCGTTCTTCCCCGAGATCATGGACGTGGAGTTCACGGCCCAGATGGAGAGCGAGCTGGACAGGGTCGAGGAAGGCGAGCTCCGGTGGGTGGACGCCGTCCGCGACTTCTACGGCCCGTTCCAGAAGGACCTGGCCCGCGCCCGGGGCAAGATGCGCAACGTCAAGGTGGGCGAGGAGACGGGCGAGCCCTGCCCCGAGTGCGGCCAGCCGCTCAAGGAGCGCTGGGGACGGTTCGGCAAGTTCATCGCCTGCTCCGCCTACCCGGAGTGCCGGTACACCCGCAACGTGGGCGACAACGGGCGGGTGGAGGACGAGCCGACGAACGAGACGTGCCCCACCTGCGGGCGGCCGATGGTCGTCAAGCACGGCCGGTACGGGAAGTTCATCGCCTGCTCCGGGTACCCCGAGTGCAAGACGACGAAGCCGGTCACCCTGGGCATCGCCTGCCCGCAGCCCGGCTGCGCGGGCGAGCTGGTCGAGCGGCGCTCGCGGCGCGGCCGGACCTTCTACGGCTGCTCGGCGTACCCGGCCTGCACCTACGTGCTGTGGCAGCGGCCGGTGGCCGAGCCCTGCCCGAAATGCGGCGCGCCGTTCGTCACCGAGCGCACGGCCCGCGGCCGCACCCTGCGCGCCTGCGTCCGGGAGGGATGCGACTTCCGGCGGGAGGTCGAGCTGCCGGTCACATGACCGATCCGCTGGAGATGTTCCTGCGGTATCTCGCCGTCGAGAAGGACGCCTCGCCCCACACGCTCCGCGGTTACCGGACGGACCTGGAGCAGTTCCGTCGGTACCTGGCCGGCGCGGGCCTGGACCGTCTGGAGGACGTGGATGCCCGGGCCGTCCGCGGGTGGCTGGCCCGCCTGCACGCCCGGGGCCTGGACCCGTCGTCGGTGGCCCGCAAGCTGGCCGCCGTGCGCTCCTGGTTCCGCTTTCTCGTCCGCCGCGGCCGGCTGCCCCGCAGCCCGGCCGCCGACATCCGGGGCCCCCGGCTGCCCCGCAAGCTGGTGTCCTTCCTGCCCGTGGACGAGACGGCGGCCCTCCTCGACGGCCCCGCGCTCGGGGCGCGCGACGCCGCCATCCTGGAACTGCTCTACGCCACCGGGCTGCGGGTCTCGGAGCTGGCCGGCCTGGACGTGGACGACGTGGACCGGGCCCAGCGGACCGTGCGGGTGCTCGGCAAGGGGCGGCGGGAGCGGATGGTCCCGTTCGGGGCCCGTGCCGCCCGCGCGCTGGACGCCTACCTGGGGCTCCGGGGCGGGGCGCCGGGGCCCCTGTTCCTCAGCGGCCGGGGCCGCCGTCTGGGCGTGCGCAGCCTCCACGACCTGGTGCGGCGCCACGCCCGCCGGGCGGGCATCAGCCGGCGGGTGAGCCCGCACACCCTGCGCCACACGTTCGCGACCCACCTGCTGGATGCGGGGGCCGACCTCCGCCTGATCCAGGACCTCCTGGGGCACCGGCGCCTGGCCACCACGCAGCGGTACACTCACGTGGGGAGCGCGCAGCTGATGCGCGTGTACGACGCCGCCCACCC